>JAESTY010000056.1 GCA_016763355.1 Immundisolibacteraceae bacterium | reverse complement strand
CTTAGATCACTTAGATCACTTAGATCACTTAGATCACTTAGATCACTTAGATCGCTAAGAGGAGTGCCGAAAATGTTTGACCTTGAGCTATTTATCGCCGAATGCCAGGCAGCCCTGTCAACCAGCGACCCTCAGCAGGTGGTTGAACGCCTGGTGCGCAAAGCCATGACCGATGTAGAGGGATTAAAGAAAACCCTTGGAGTTGGCGATGGCGCTCTGTTTCAACCCCTGTTCCGCTCATCGGAACTGACCGTAGCCAATATGTGCGCGGCACCGGGTTCCACCAGTCCGGTACATAACCACTGCATGTGGGGCGTGATCGCTGTCTACCAGGGTCAGGAAGATAATTTTCTTTATAAACGCAGCGGTGATGAACTCGAAAAGGTCGAAACCAGAAGCCTGAAAACCGGCGATATCTGGGCCATGCCGGTCGATCTGATTCACGCCATCAACAATCCCAAAGATCACTACAACGCTGCTCTGCATATCTATGGCGGCGATCTGGTAGAACGGCCCGGACGCAGCCTCTGGAACCCGGAATCAGACCTTGAAGAAGACTATGACATTCGTCAGGTACTGGCCTATACCGAGCAGCTCAGCCAGTAACCAGGCTGGAGGTTAAGGCGTTTTTAGCTGATAACCATTTTCAGCCAAAAACTCACCCCGATCCTTCAGGTAAGCATCATCTCCGTCAACCCCGCTGCCATCGACCCAGCGGTTGAAAAAGTTATGCAGCGCACAGACCGCTATTGCGCTGTGTAATGCATCATCACTCCAACCCGCAGCACGCACCGCATCCGCATCGCTGGTGGTGATGCGGCCTGGGGTCTGCGTTAATTTTTTTACGTAATGCAGCAGAGGCTTGAAGCTGTCTTCAATCGCAGCGCTATCAATATCCTCAATTAACGCCGCCATTAAATCCTGATCTAAACCCAGCGCCTGGGCAGCGGCGGTATGGGCACCATGGCAATAATGACAGGCATTAAGCCCTGACCCATAGGCAAACAAAAGCTCTCGCTGTAGCACCGAGAGCGGCGACGGGCCACGCAATATCTGCTGCGCCAGCGGCAACGCCAGGCTGGCTGTCTCTGGATAGAGCCGAAACAGGTCAACCAGATCCGCTGGATCCGGCAGGTTGGTTAAATGTGCCATCCCGAATACCCCATATAAAAATTATTGAACAGAAATCGATGCCACCCGGATAGTTTAGTTACCCGACTCGCCGGTCCAGGCAGGCAGGTCCTCGCCCGGTTTGATAGCTGCCGCCTGATCGTCATCAGCGCCCTCCTCCGCGTTTTCATTGGCCCAGGGCAGATCTCGATAAAAACCACTTTCATCAATCGGCACCAGCGGATATTTGATGATGTCGAAGTAGGGCGAGTAATCAAAATCCCTTGGTACTGCTAACCGAGGATCTAATCGGAACATACGCATACCGGTATCACCGTCGAGGATAATTGTCGGCAAGACCGGAAAACTAACACTCGAGAAGGCGTTAAAAATAACCGTTGAACAGACCGTTTTGGTATTTTCCTTAACGTTGTGCTCGAACAGCACCGAGCGCCAGCGCCGCGGCAAAAAACTCCAGGGGAGCAACAGCCGTGCTAAATCAAGTAGTTGCCTGAGGTGGTAATCCTTACCCACTTCTGAGATTGCGTGATTAACCACCCGTTGTTTATCGACAAAGGTGAGCCCACGGGGACGACAGATACGGATATGTTCCTGATAATACTTTTCCAGAGAACAGACGATCACTCCTTCGCCGAGCATTGCCTCCAAAACCAGGGGATCAGAGGGCTTGCCTTCATACATTCGACTGACACGTTCTCGAACCGCCTCATTCTGAATGTCATGTATTCGACCCAGATAGAGTATCGAGTGGGACCAGGGGCTCTGGGTGATCACTCTTATCACTTCAGAAACTCGGCTACGGCCCTCGATCAGCAGTACATCGCAGGGCTGAATTTCATGGCAAATACGTTCAAAATCACAGGGAGCTGGATGTTTACGAGGCTGCTCTTTGGTAAGCCAGCGGACAATCCAGCTACCCAAAGGGTTATTTAGCATCATCACGCCTGCAACCCCACCATCAGCTCAGAGCACCCGGCAATGTTGTAATGCTGGAAAACGTTCACGAAGTTGCGCCTGACCGTGAAAGTTAATCTCCGTGGTTGCGACCCCACTGCCCTGTTCGTCGAGTTCAGCCAGCACTTCGCCCCAGGGCGAAACCACCATGCTATGACCCCAGGTAGGCCGCTTGGTTTCGCGGCCTGAAGCCTGATTCGGGGCAATCAAAAAACATTGATTTTCTATCGCCCTGGCTCGCACCAGGATTTCCCAGTGGGCTTTACCGGTCGTGGCGGTAAACGCCGACGGCAGGGCGATCATGCTGACCTGCTGCTTCATCAGGTGGCGAAACAGTTCGGGAAACCGAATGTCATAACAGATAGCAATACCAAGCTTGCCCCACGGCGTATCGATGACACAGGTTCGATCACCGCCCTCAATCGTGGCTGACTCGTTATAGGATTCATTACCTCCACTCAGGGCAACATCAAATAGATGTACCTTGTCATAACGACCTAACAAACTGCCATCGGGGCCATAGGTTAAGCAGGCCGCACGCACCTTGCCGGGCTGATCAGCCTGCAATGGAATGGTGCCACCGACCAGGTAAATGCCGTGCTGGCGCGCCTGATCAGCAAGAAACTCCTGCATCGGTCCACCGTCTGCCGACTCGGCCACCCTGACCTTGGCCTGAGCATCTGCCGACAGCACCGCAAAATTCTCGGGTAACACCACAATTCGTGCATGCGTTGCTACCGCGCTGGCAACCAGGTCAGCCGCGGCCTTCAGGTTCTGTTCCACATCTGCGACCGACACCATCTGCACCGCAGCCACCCGTGGCTGGTCGCTCTGGTCATCACCATTCTTATCGGTTGAAATATTGCTACTTGCTGTCAACGAAAACCTCCTTGGTACGTTAACCAAATAGACACCGTGAATAACGGCGGCTAAGCGAAGAGATCCAGAGCAAACCGGTAAAGGCTTGTATCGGTAAAGAAAATCATCCTGCGATTTTCGACCTCTTATGTTTGTTATCGGCCTTAATAGGCTCTGATCAAGCCCCGAGTTCATTAGTTATGGTTAGTTAGATTAGCTTTCAACCTTAAATTACCAGAATACAGGCCTGCAATGATTGCTACCCAAAACCAAATTTATCGCGCTAGCATTCACCCATGGTCACCACCCATAACCGCCGTTACGCTGTTTATCCAGGAGAGCCCCTGTGTCAATGCCGGGTGTTAGTTGTGCTGTTAGTGACCGGGCCGATGAAATCCACCATTCAATCGATGCGATACCAACCGCAGTGAGTGGGGATAATCGTCACCGTCTGGAGCTTTTTTTCCAACAGCAGGAGCAAAAAGCTTTAAAAATAGCCGCTTTTTCGACCCGCAATCACGCCGATGCTGCCGATCTGGTTCAGGACACAATGCTGCGATTCGTGCGCAAATATAGCGACCGAGACCCATCGGAATGGCCACCGCTGTTCCACCGCATACTGCAAAACTGCATGATCGACTGGCAACGACGCCAGGCGGTGCGCAACCGTTTCCGAAGCTGGTTAAAAGTGGCCGATGATGAGCCTGACCAGACCCGTTAACCCAGCTACCCGACACCCGCCAACCAGGCCCTGATCAGCAGCTCAGCGGCAAGCAGGTCGGCACTGCAATCAACCAGGCTTTACAACAACTACCCTTACGCCAACGCCAGGCGTTTTTATTACGTAGCTGGCAGGGGCTCTCTGTGGCTGAAACGGCTATTGCAATGGGTTGCGGCCAGGGCAGTGTTAAAACCCATCTGTCCAGGGCACTTGTTCGGCTGCGCGACCTACTGGCAAAGTACCAGCAGGAGGATGACTAAATGAAACAGCCGACAGCGCCTAACACCAACCCTCCTGGCGAATCCGTCGATGACGATTTGCTCAGCGATACCCTGTTAGAACAGATCAACGCCGAACTCGACCAGCAACCGATTCATGGCAGCACCCTGTCGCGCATCCGCCGCGGCCGAGAAACCGCACTGCAAGCCTATGACAACCGCCAGACCGGCCCGGTTGCAGCCATTAAACGCTTCGCCTCTTTAACAACCCTTGCACCTGTTGGTTTATTAACCTTAATCCTGGTTTTTGCCTTAAGACCAGACCCGACCTCCATCGACCTTGACGCCCCCCATTGGCAAGCAGCCCAGTTAACCGACATCGAACTGTTATCAGGCCCCGAAGAGCCGGCTATGTTTACCGAACTGGAATTCTATTTCTGGCTCGAAGAGGGCGCTGACAGTGACGTGGCGAGCTAAGGATGTTGTTATCGTGATAAGCCTGCTAAGCAACCCGACCAGCAGCAGGGCTGAACCCGAAACCCCTGTTCACCTTGCCGATGCGCACAACACCAATACTGCCAATGCCGGGCAAAAAGCCTCTAGTGCTCCTACGCTGGAGCTGTTGCAGTTTCTCGGTGACTGGCAACCGGACAATCACCACTGGTTAGAACAGTTACAGCAGCTGGATCAGCTTATTGCAGAGCCCCTAAACGATGTCGGGGCGACCCCATGAGCCGTTTTATCGGGCTATTACTGCTGTTATGTTGGCTACCACTAGCGGCCCAGCAACCTGAGTTTGATTTGCAACCCCAGGATTACCCTGAACAGCGCACTGGCCGCCAGCAGCAGGATCTGTCTGCACAGCAGCAACATCGACCGCCCCGCACCCAGTGGCGCGACCTCGATACCGAGCAGCACAAACTACTTGGCAACATGGGCCGTCAATGGGACCAAATGTCTCAACAGAAGCAGCAGCAGATATTGCGGGGTCTGCAGCGCTGGCAGTCCCTGTCGGCCAAACAGCGAACCCAGATGCAAACACGGATGGAAAAATGGCACCATCTGCCGGAACAGCAACGCCAGACGATTCGTGACAATTATCAACGCTACCGGGAGTTGTCAGAAGAGTCCCAACAACGACTTCGCAACCGAGCCGACGAGTTTAAATCCATGTCATCAGACCGACGTCAGGAGTTACGTCGTCGCTGGCAGAATCTCGACCAGCATCAACGCGACCAGGTAAAACGGCGCATGGGCGAGTCCAGGGCGGACCGCTCTGGCGAGCAGTCCCGATCCGATGGATCTTACGATTCTGGTCAAAATGCGGGTCGGAGTGCTGGCTCCAGCAATGGTCGAGACAGCCGTCGAGATACTGGCCGAAGCGCCAGCAATGGATCCAGTAACAGATCTGGCCAGACTAGCCGCTCAGGGTCAGAATCTCGCTCCCCATCCAAAAGCAGCGGTTCAGGACATCGCAGCCGGTAATTTAGCCAACTAATTACTATTTTTTGTTCTCAGCCATTGCGCTGAACTTTTATTCCTGTGAATAATCCAAACCTGCCGCTGTGGGCTCTTCATCGCCATGGCCAATAATGAATCAAACCTAGTAATCTTTGCGACCAAACCGACCTTAGTTAGCGCAAAATAATCGGTCACGCAAAGCTTGTTAACGATTGATAACAACTAATTACGATTAACTCGGGTTTACCCTGAACCGGTTGAGCAGCGCCCTTGATGGGACTGCTTTCGGCTCTGGGTGCTCCGAAAAGTTGGGGAGAGAAGTCCGTGCAAGCCATGGTCTCGGTGAGTAACCTCACCCGCAAGTTTGGCGAATTTACCGCTGTAGACGATCTTAGTTTCAAGGTCGCACCCGGCGAAGTGGTTGGTTTCCTCGGCCCAAATGGGGCCGGCAAGTCGACCACCATGAAAATGATTACCGGATTTCTGGCCGCCACCGCCGGTCAAATCGAAGTCTGTGGATTAAATATCGATACCGATCCGAAGCAGGTAAAACAGCGAATCGGCTACCTGCCTGAAGGCGCGCCCATGTACGGCGACATGACTACCCAGCGTTTTCTGGGTTTCATCGCTCAGGTTCGCGGCTATCGCGGCGCCGAGATCAACAACCGAATCGATGCAGCCATTGAACGGCTGGAACTCGAAGAAGTTCGTTATCAAACCATTGAGACCCTCTCCAAGGGTTTTAAACGCAGGGTCGGCCTGGCGCAGGCGATTCTGCATGATCCATCGGTGCTGGTACTTGATGAGCCCACCGATGGCCTCGACCCGAACCAGAAATACCAGGTTCGCAAGTTGATAAAAGATATCGCCAGCGAAAAGGCGATCATCATCTCTACTCATATTCTGGAAGAGGTGGACGCGGTTTGTAGCCGGGCGCTGATCATTGCCCGCGGCCGCCTATTAGCCGATGGCACCCCTACCGAGCTGATGACACGGGCAGAAGGCCACAACACCATCGAACTGGTGACCGGTGCAGCCCAGGCCGACGCCCTACAACAGGCCCTCAGCGGTCTCAGCGGTGTAGCCAGCATCGATACCACAATCAGCAGGGACAATGCCGACAACCGGGTGCTGCGGTTACGCCCCAACGACGGCGCTGATTTACTCGATTCGGTCAACGCACTAATCAGCGAGACCAATCTGCCGGTACAGCAAATACATAGGCAGCAGGGACGCATGGAACAACTGTTCCGCCAGCTGACGACAACCGATACGGAGGCGGGTTGATGAATAACCTGGGCACTATTTTTAAACGTGAGCTGGCGAGTTATTTCCTAACCCCGCTGGCCTATATTTTCATTGTGATTTTCCTGTTATTAAACGGCATTTTCACCTTCTATTTGGGCCAGTTTTTCCAGCGCGGCCAGGCCGATCTACAACCATTCTTTGAGTTTCATCCCTATCTCTATTTGATCCTGATTCCACCTATCGCCATGCGGCTCTGGGCGGAAGAGCACAAGAGTGGCAGCATCGAACTGCTGATGACCTTGCCGATTAGCCTGGCGGAAGCGGTGCTGGGCAAATTCCTGGCGGCCTGGTGTTTCACCGCGGTAGCCCTGGCCGGCACCTTCCCGATCTGGCTCACCGTGAGTTACCTGGGTGATCCAGACCACGGCATTATCATTGCCGGTTATCTGGGCAGCCTGCTGATGGCAGGGGCTTACCTGGCTATTGGCAGCGCCATGTCCGCGGTGACCCAGAACCAGGTGATCGCCTTCGTCATCAGCGTGCTGGTCTGCTTTCTGTTTATCGTCAGCGGTTTTCCTATCGTGCTGGATTTTTTCAGTGGCTGGGCACCGGCCTTTGTAGTCAATGCAATCGCTAGTCTGAGCTTTCTGACCCATTTTGACGCCATCATCCAGGGGGTCATCGACCTCAAGGACATCATCTATTTCGCTTCGCTGATCGGTTTCTGGCTATTTGCCAACGCCGTGTTAGTCGAAATCAAGAAATCCTGAGGGGGCGAATAATATGAATCGCGGAATAGTCTCATTTGGCAGCCTGATCGTTGCCCTGATACTGCTGTTTGCACTCAATATTCTCAGCGGACTACTGTTTAACAACGTTCGTGTCGATATGACCGCTGAACAGCTCTACACCTTAACCCCGGGCTCCCGGGCCATCCTCGACAAGCTCGACGATGACATCACCCTGAACTACTACTTCTCTGACAGCCAGCTGCGCGACGTGCCCACCATCAAGGCTTATGCCGTGCGGGTCGAAGAGCTACTCAACGAGTACGTCAACCTCTCCCACGGCAAGATTCACCTGCGGGTAGTCGACCCGGAACCCTTCTCCGAAGAGGAAGACGAGGCGGTGCAGGTCGGGGTGCGACCTATCCCCATTAATGATGTCGGTGAAACCGCTTACTTTGGCCTCTCTGCTAGCAATAGCACTGATGGCGAAGAAGTAATTGGCTTCTTCTCCGCCGACCATGAAGCCCTGCTCGAGCACGACCTGACCCGGATGATTTACAAACTCAATAACCCGCGCATTCCGGTGGTGGCAGTGATCAGCAGTCTGCCGATCAACGGTGAACCACCTCGTGGCGGCCGGCCTGGACCACCCCAGTGGACCATTTTGCAGCAGATGGAAGAGATCTTCGAAGTGCGCATGCTCACCAGCGAACAGACCAAAATCGCTGATGATGTAGACATTTTGATGATTGTTCATCCCAAAATGCTGCACGACGCCACTCAGGTGGCGATTGACCAATTCGCCCTCGCAGGTGGTCGCATCATCGCCTTTGTCGACCCCTATTCAGACGTGGAAGTGATTCCATCGATGCCGTTCATGCAAAATCAGCAGGAACCTAAATCTCCTTCTGAGTTTGAAGACCAGCTCGCCGCCTGGGGCGTCAGTATTGATTTCACTCAGCTCGCTGGTGATCCCGATGCCGCGCGCCGGGTCACCACTTCGCAGAACCCGGAATCCACCCCGCAACCCTACCTGCCCTGGTTGCAGCTAAAGGCCAAGCACCTCAATCAGGATGACGTGGTCAGCAATAGCCTCAACACTTTGTTCATGGCTACCCCCGGAGTGATCGAACCACTACCTGATAGCGAAGTTAATATAGAGCCGCTGGTAGAAACCGGCCCTACTGGTGGCCTGGTGCCGGTAGATTTGATCCAGTTTGCACCCGACCCCAAAGAGATTCTTAATCAGTTTCAGCCCACCGGCAAAAAGATATTAGCAGCGCGCCTGACCGGCAAAATTGGTAGTGCGTTTGCTGATGGATTACCCGAAGGTGTGACCTGGGAAGGCGAACTGCTGACTGAATCATCGAATGCGCAGATTCTGCTGGTTGCCGACACCGATCTACTCCATGACCGCTTCTGGGTTGAAGTCCAGGAGTTCTTTGGTGACCGGGTTGCTTATCCCTATGCCGACAACGGTAATTTCGTTATCAACAGCCTGGATAACCTCAGCGGTAGTAGCGACCTGATCAGCGTGCGTAGCCGTGGCACCTATGCCAGGCCTTTCACCCGAGTGGTCGAATTGGGCCGAGCAGCGGAAGAGCGCTTCCGGGCCTCCGAGCGTCAACTACAAATGCGCCTGCAGGAGGCTGACGAGCGCCTTAACCAGCTACAACAGCAGGGCGCAGGCGCCGATGCTGCTCTACTAGACCAGCAGGCCCGAGCCGAGATCGACAACTTCCTCATGGAAAAGGTCAACATTCGCAAAGAACTGCGTAGCGTGCAGCACAATCTACGCAAGGATATCGAGCAGCTTGAGACCCGCTTAAAAATAATCAACATCGGCCTGGTACCGCTGCTCATTACCTTTGGTGCATTGCTTGCTGGGCTCACCCAGTCACGTCGCCGGGGAGATAGCTAACCATGCAGCGCAATCGACTGTTAAGTTTTTTCGGCACCACCGCTGTGGTAGTGGTGATCACTATGCTGATCTCATCAAATTACAGCAGCGACACCGAGCTCCAATTTAGCCGCAGCAGTATTGACCCTGACTGGATCGCTAAGCAGCCCATGGTCACCAAAATAGCGCTTAACAGCCCTGGTGGTAACTGGAGCCTGCACCGCGATGGCGATCAATGGCTGGTTGATGATCGCTTCAACTACGCCGCAGATAACAGCAAGGTCTGGGCATTAGTGAGCTTTTTTGGCGAACTTGAGTTGTTGGAAAAGCGCACCGACAACCCCAAGTTGCACCAACGTCTCAATCTGCAAGCTCGGGATGTGGATGGTGCCGCCTCGACCCAGGTAGCCATGTATAACGCTAGCGGCGAACCCCTGGCATCGATATTGATCGGTAAAAATCGCAAAATCGCTGGTCGCG
>JAESTY010000055.1 GCA_016763355.1 Immundisolibacteraceae bacterium | reverse complement strand
TTGTACGACTCTGATTGCACAGCTGTTACAAAACACCGCATTGATCGGAACTCGCGGCTATCGGTATCAGGGCTTAATTAAGCCTGCAGGTCAGACTACCCCGGGCAGCTTGCGCCTCAATGAGATCTTTACCGAGTTACTTGATCAGGGTGCTCAGAATGTGGCCATGGAGGTTTCATCACATGCCCTGGATCAGGGCCGAGTGGCGGGCTTGAGTTTCGATACGGTGGTGTTTACTGGCATAGGTCATGATCATCTTGACTATCACGGTGATTTAGAAAGTTACGCCCAGGCGAAGAAAAAACTGTTTATTGGAAATCCCCGCGCGGCTGTTATCAATATTGCTGATGATTTAGGGGTTGAACTGGTTAATCATCTGCAGGGCAGTTGTGAGTTATTGACCTACGGTGCAGCGGGCGCCGATCTGACTGCCCGATTGGTGGATGGTGACCTGACTGGTATGTCGGTGGAAGTTAGTTATCAGGGAGAGACGTTTAAAGTCCGCAGCGGGTTGATCGGTGATTTCAATATCGAGAATTTGTTGGCAACCGCTGGCGTGTTGTTGTTGCATGGCGTGCCCATCAGTGAAGTAATGGTCTGTCTGAGTAATGCCTCGCCGGTGCCGGGTCGAATGGAACGGCTTGATAGCAATGGGCCGCTGGTCGTTGTTGACTATGCCCATAATCCAGAGGGGCTACTCGCTGCATTAACTGCGCTACGGCCAACTGATAGTCAATCGAGTTCAGAAAAAAGCAAGGGCAGGCTTTGGTGCCTGTTCGGTTGTGGTGGTGAGCGTGACCAGGCCAAACGGGCGCTGATGGGCCGTATTGCCAGCACTGCTGCAGATGTGGTGGTACTGACCGACGATAACCCGCGCCATGAATCTCCGTTAGAGATAGTCGACCAGGTTGTGGCCGGGTGCGACGGCTTGGCCGAGCTGCACAGGATCCATGATCGGCGCCAGGCCATTACCTTTGTATTACAGCAGGCGGGCAATGAAGACCGAGTGCTGATTGCCGGCAAAGGTGATGAGCCTGATCAGCTATTTGCCGGTGGCCGCTGGCGTTTTGATGACCGACGCATCGCCAGAATGGCGATAGACTGGCGCCGATGATGTCACTTCGCGAAACTGCCCTGGTGCTGGGTACGGTTGTCAGTGCCAACGCATCGAGTCGCTATCAACAGATCTCGACCGATAGTCGGGATTTACTGCCCGGCTCACTGTTTGTAGCACTACGGGGTCCCAATCATGATGGCCATGATCATCTTGCTGTGGTCGAAGCTGCGGGCGCAGTGGGGGCTATTGTTGAGCAGCGTAAACCGATTGATCTACCTCAGTTGGTGGTACCGGATAGCCGAGCAGCGCTAGGAAAAATTGCGGCCTACTGGCGGCGTAAATTGCCATTAACGCTGGTGGCAATAACCGGCAGTAATGGCAAGACAACCGTTAAAGGCATGGTTGCAGAAATCGTTGCTGAGATTGGCAAAACCCTGGCTACGGAAGGCAATCAGAATAATGAAATTGGGGTTCCATTAACCTTGTTAAAGGTTCGGCCGTTTCATCAATTTGCGGTCATCGAAATGGGTATGAGTGGCCCTGGTGAATTGACCTCTCTGTCAGCGATGGGTCAGCCTGATGTGGCAGTGATCAACAACGCGGGTCCGGCTCATCTTGAAAAGTTTGATGATGTCAATGGGGTGGCAGCTGCCAAGGGCGAAATTTTAAGCGGTTTGAAGTCCCAGGGCATCGCGATTATTAATGGTGACGATCCAGCTGCTGATGTTTGGCGGCGGTTGGCCGGAGCGCGGCGGGTGATCGACTTCTCAATGACCAAACCAGGTGCAGCCCTCTATGGTCAATGGCAAGCAAACGGCAGCGGCGGCACGCTAACGGTCTGCAGTGATAACGAAACCTGGCAGGCAGATCTGTTTTTGTTGGGTCGCCACAATGGCGCAAACGCGTTAGCGGCAATCGCAGTGGGTAATGTACTTGGAGCTACTTCAGCGCAAATGGCCGCCGCACTGGCTCGGTGCCAGCCGGTCGCCGGTCGTTTACAGCCACTGCTGTGCAGTAATGGGCTTACCGTGATAGATGATAGTTACAACGCTAATCCGGCCTCGATGCAGATGGCGATAGAAGTCCTGGCGCAGATGCCGGGTCGGCGCACATTGGTGCTTGGGGATATGGGTGAACTTGGCCGCCAGAGCGAAGCCTTGCATCGCCAATTGGCGACGCAAGCCAGAACCGCTGGCATCGAGCGCATGTTGACCATAGGAGAGTTGAGTGCTGTGGCCACGCAGGCGTTTGGTGAGGGCGGAGAACATTTTGAGGATCAACAGGCACTGGTGAAGCAACTCCAGCAACTGAGACGAGGAGATACGGTATTAATCAAGGGATCACGGGCAGCCGGGATGGACCGTGTGGTGGCCAGGTTGATGAACGAGGAAGGGGCTGATCAGGTTGGAGTGAAGTCATCTCCAGTTCTTGCTGAGGTTGATCAGCTCGATGGAAAAATCATTGGTGGGGCGACCTAGATGCTCTATCACCTGCTAATTTCGATGACCGACCAATTTTCAGGGTTTAACGCGTTTCGTTACCTGACCCTGCGGACCATTTTGGGCACCATGACCTCTTTGGCAATCGCCTTGATGATCGGCCCACGGATGATTCGCTGGCTTAATCGTTTCAAGGTTGGGCAACAGATTCGAGATGATGGCCCGCAATCTCATCTGCAAAAAGCTGGCACACCGACCATGGGCGGAACGCTGATTCTGGTCGCCATCCTGCTGAGCACCATAGCCTGGGCTGACTTGACCAATCCGCGTATCTGGATAGTGATGTTAGTCACCTTTGCGTTTGGCGCGATTGGTTTTGCCGATGATTATTTAAAACTGCGTCGAGAAAGCTCCGCGGGCCTGTCTGCGCGACAGAAATTATCTAGCCAGGTTCTGGTTGCCGCATTAGCCGGTGCCTATATCTATACCCATGTTCAGGACCCGGCAGAGCTGCTCTATATCGTACCGGTACTCAAAGATGTGCTGATTGACTTCGGGCCCTGGTTTATTGGCGCCACGGTGATCGTCATCGTCGGTACTAGTAACGCGGTTAATTTGACCGATGGCCTGGATGGCCTCGCCATTTTGCCGACGGTTATGGTGGCTGCTGGTCTGGGAATGTTCTGTTATCTGTCCGGGCACCATAGCTTTGCCAATTATTTGGCCATTCCGGTGCTGCCAGGCGTTGGCGAACTGGCGATATTTTGTGGCTCGAT
The DNA here is from genome assembly GCA_016763355.1 of Immundisolibacteraceae bacterium. Taxonomy (GTDB): domain Bacteria; phylum Pseudomonadota; class Gammaproteobacteria; order Immundisolibacterales; family Immundisolibacteraceae; genus QNFC01. The sequence goes on along the minus strand of JAESTY010000055.1, from coordinate 40 downwards.
TGTGGGTGCTGGTCTTGGCTTTCTCTGGTTTAACACCTAT
>JAESTY010000054.1 GCA_016763355.1 Immundisolibacteraceae bacterium | reverse complement strand
TTACAAACTGCGGTTAATAAGGGGCTCACCGAGAAATCAATCGAATTTCACAAAGCCGGTAAAAAGGTCTATCAAACACTTTAACGCTGACTTTCTGGCCGTAAGCAACGGGGCCCGGATGGTAGGGGTAAACCATTGAAATAAATGCCTTTTATTGATTTACTCTCTGCCAAAATCCAGGGATATTTATTGGCCAAAAGCTCATTTCCGGCTTAAAGAATCTTCAATGTTTTGAGCAGCCAGCGCTTTAATTAGGCCAGTTGAAAACCAAAGCACCAGGTAACAAATAAAGGGGGTAGAGAATCCAATTTCTCTACCCCCTTTTTGACATTAAAATTACCAGCAGCGGGCTTTTAGTAATACCCAGAATACCGGGTTAAAGAATCGCCATTAATCGCCGATTGATATCCACGACAAAGAAATAAACAGACCCTGATAACGCATTTATCAAAACCAGATAAAGCCGCCTAAACCATTTAGATAGAAACTCTTTATCTGGATAATTGGTTTTCTTTTTAAAAAGGCTTTGCTAATATTCGCGTCCCTTGAGATTGCAGCAATGGAGTAGCTATATTATGAGTACCGATCTTTCGAGTTTATCTATTGAAGAGCTCTATGCGTTGATTGCCGGCGCTGAAGATATGATTAAAAAAATTCAGCGAGAAAAGCGTTCAGACGTAATGCGCCAGATGCGTCAGCTCGCTTCCACCATTGGTGTTGCAATTGAAGTAGTGCCTGAAGTCCGTAGCGTTGGTAGCCGTAAAACCGGTAACCGTCCAAAAACCCCACCAAAATTTCAAAACCCAGGTAGCCCAGAACAAACATGGACTGGTCGTGGCCCTAAACCGAAATGGTTCAAAGACGCTATCGCTAGTGGCAAATCACCTGATGACCTGCTAATTAAATAAATGGCAAAACGCAAAGCTAACCAGCGCAGAAACTATTCGGCTGCTAATTAGCTTGAACCGGAATTAACTCTTTGTCTCGCTCCAGAGCAACACCACCAGGGGACAACTCCGGACAAGACGAGAAAAAGAAAGTTCGTCTCGATAAATGGTTATGGGCAGCGCGCTGGTATAAGACCCGCGTGCTTGCTTCTGCAGCCATTAAAGGTGGCAAAATTCGTGTCAATGACGATGCGATTAAGCCTGCTTACCAACTCGCTGTTAATGATCTGATCGCCATTACCCAGGGACCCTACCGACGAGAAATTCGCGTGCTAGAGCTCGGCGATCGTCGAGGACCAGCGACCCAGGCTGCTACGTTGTTTACTGAGACCGAAAACAGCCTCGAACAACGGGAAAAAACCCGCCTCAGATTAAAGGCACAGCCGGCTGTCGAATATACGGGTCAGGGCCGACCAACTAAACGCGACCGCCGACAAATCATTCGTTTTACCGACAACACAGATAACTAAGAACCGTTACCCTGTTTGGTTTTCACCTTGGTAACTTCCGCAGTCCACATTTCAGCATGAAGGAAGCCTTACATAGGGACTAAAGAGCTACTCTTTGTTATTTGTTCCAGGCGTATAAATAGGCGACGGAAAAGGAGTTACCTTCGCTCCTTCATCCAGCTCTCGAATTTTATTATTACCGCGCTTCTCTACTTCATCGATTCGAATCACAGAATGCATCGGCACGAAAGTAGTGCGCACGCCGGCAAACTCACTGCGTAATTTTTCTTCCGATGGGTCAATCACGATCGCACTCGCCTCATCAAAAACAAAATCACCAATTTCAATGAATCCAAACAAACCAGACTGGCTTACCTCTCTAGCGTGCAGTTCGTAAACCTTGCCCTGATTCATGAAGCAGACTTTAAATATTTTTTCCTTGCTCATTAACTAATTCGCTATTCCATTTAGTCTGAAGGACTCAACTACTATCCATTGCCCTGCCACTTAAAACGGCATCATCGACGCAAAATTTACTATCAGTGTTAAAAACTTCATCACTGCTCAAATACAGATGAACAGCCGAAATCACTGGAATGGTTTTGACTTTCGGCAACCTGAAAATTCAAACGATCGTTAAAAAATTATTTAGCCAATAGTTCTGTGGATAAATAGACCGACCCTTCAAATGAACCTCTGGACTGAGCCAGAGTTGACACCGATTGAAGTTGGGTAGATTAGTATAAGCTCATTTACCTGTGACAAAGCATCTCTACTCAGAAGTGAATAGCCGTAGCTGACCAAGAATTGACGATAACTCCGACAGACTACTGATCTCAAAATCGGCGAAATCGCTTGCTGACTTTTCGCCGGTCCGATTCAACCAGATGGTTACCATGCCAGCCGCCGCCGCTCCCGCTACGTCGCTACTCAGATCATCACCAACATGAATTATCTGCTGACACTCACATTTGGCCAACAACGCCGCCCGCAGAAACATGGCTTCACCCGATTTCGGTCCACCACCACTAACCGCGTTTAAAGCAAAATCAAAAAATTTCCCTAGTCCAACCTGATCAACATCTGCGTTGCCATTACTTAGCGCGCCTACCGTCATTCCAGATGACAAAATGTCCTCAAGAGCCGGCAATACATCATCATATAGATCGACACGATTGCGCTCCCGCCACATCACCTCAAAGGCCTGTTCTCCCACCTCCGGACTGTAACCAGACGCTATTGCAGCCTCTCGCATTGCCAGGATACGCATCAATGAAATATGGTAGCTGAGCTCAGGTTTTTTTTTCGCTATCTGATCACGCAGGTCTCTCAGTCCATCTACACCAAACTGCTCAACAATTCTGGGCGCATGTTGCTGCAACCACTCCATCATCAACTGTTCAGCCCGTCCGACCGCCGGCCAAACCGGCCACAGGGTATCGTCCAGATCAAAAGTGATGGCTTTAATACCCCCTGCAGCGGCCACCCGTTGCTTTAACCTCTTTGCTAGTCGAGCTATCATCTTCTGATCATCTACTCATTCGTAATCGTTATCGGCCGTCCGCTGTTTAGTGACGAGCAATTAAACAGCAATCTGGTTACCGTTTTGGCATAAACGCAGTTTCTGAACAGACAACCCAGACCAGATTGTGCCTAAAAAGGAAATTTAATAAATGCATGCCATTCAGATAATGAAAACTGGCGGCCCCGAGGTGTTGAACTATACGACGGTCGAGCGCCCTAGCCCTGAAGCCGATGAAGCGCTGATAAAAATAGATACTTGCGGAATTAACTACATCGATACTTACCACCGTTCTGGCCTCTACCCGGTGGAATTACCAGCCATTCTAGGATTAGAGGCAGCCGGCGTGGTCGAAGCCGTCGGCAGTAATGTTACAGCGTTTAAACCCGGCGACCGGGTTGCCTATCCCAATGTCCCCGGTAGTTATGCCGAGTATATCTGTGTACCTGTCATTCGCATGGTACTGGTACCCGATGAGCTGTCCCTGGAGCTGGCCGCCGCCAGTATGTTGCAAGGTCTGACCGGTCACGCCCTCACCCATAGTACTTATCCAGTCGATAGCAATTCTCAGGTGCTGATTCACGCAGCGGCTGGCGGCGCTGGCCAGTTATTGGTGCAACTTTGCAAAATGAAAGGTGCCCGGGTGATTGGAACAGTTTCGACAGAAGCGAAAGCCGACATCGCCAAAGCGGCCGGTGCGGACGACATTATTTTCTACAATGACCAGGATTTCGCTGCCGAAACCCTGCGCCTAACCGACCAGGTTGGCGTTGACGTAATTTACGACTCGGTTGGCAAGACCACCTTCATTGCCGGACTCGACGCCCTACGCCGCCGCGGCACCATGGTTTTATTTGGTAACGCCAGTGGCGCGCCTGATCCAGTTAACCCTGCCCTGCTAATGCAAAAAGGCTCACTGTTTCTAACCCGGCCGATTCTATTTGACTACATCGCCGACCGAACCGAACTGGAGATGCGATGCGCCGACCTGTTTGGTTGGCTCATCGATGGCAAAATTTCCATCCGCATTGATCAAAAACTCCCACTGTCGGAAGCCGCTAAAGCCCATCAACTACTGGAAGGCCGTCAAACAGCCGGGAAATTGCTGCTCAAACCCTACCAATAAGAGCTCAATCTCATCAGTATCATTTGCCGTTAAGCCAGGTCTGAGCAATTTGCTCAGCCCGGTTAATTTCATCAAGTCCAAGTTGCGGTTTCAACAGCTCCAGTGCCATACCTGCATTCGAGTTGCCAGCCTGCTTTGCCAGCGTAAACAGAGCCATCGCTAACACTGGGTCTTCATCCACACCGAGACCATTAAACATCATATAAGCAAGATTATTCAGCGCATAAGAATCGCCCTGACGCGCTGCTTTCTGGTACCAGTTAGCAGCCGTCAGCATATCTTTTTCAACCCCTTCACCAAAGCGGTACATTCGGCCTAAATTGAACTGGGCCAACGCATCTCCCTGCTCAGCGGCCTGCTGATACCAGTGAGCTGCCTGATCAAAGTTTTGCTCGACCCCATCACCTAGATAATAAAGCCCTGCCAGGTTGTACTGAGCCTCTGCACTACCCAAATCAGCTGCCTGTTGAAACCAGCTCAATGCCTGCTCAACATCGGCCTCACCACCGACCCCCTCATAAAGCACCTGTCCGAGGCTATACATGGCCTGCTGGTGGCCAACACCAGCGGCGACCTGGTACCACTGTCTGGCTTTTTCAGTCGATAACGCAGTCCCCCGGCCCTGTTCATAAAGCAGTGCCAGGTTATAACTGGCCGATGGTTGCTGCGGGCCTGCAACCGCACTAAACCAACGAAATGCGACAAAAAAATCCTGGGGAATACCGATACCGCGAAGCGCAAACACCCCGATGTTGTACTGGGCCGCTTCATGGCCCTGATCTGCGGCAGCGCTAAACCACCTGGCCGCCGCCGGGTAGTCAACCGCACCACCCTCACCATTGATCAGCATAATCCCCAGGTCATACTGAGCGCGACTATCACCCTCTCCAGCCAGCTGACGATATTCATCATGTGCCGTGGTAAAATCGCCCATCGCGTAGGCTTGAGCTGCTAAGGCATAATCTGCGCTAGTCTTACCACTAACCAACACCAAACAAATTACCAGCAAAAGACCGGGCTTTAACTGATCTCCTGGCTTTAAAAAAAAATTTAGGTAATCGCTCTGTATATTTCTTTTCAATAGCATCAATCAACACTCGTTTTATCACTTAACTCAGCAAAAAAATGAACACCCTACCTAACCGGCCCAACCCATCACCCGCTCATATAGGTCTACGGGTAGGGATTGTTATATTGGCTATTCTGCCGCTACTGCTCATTAATTTTGATCTAAACCCACCACCGCTGGCCCGCTTTCTAAGTCACCTGTTTAATCTGGCTCACGTGCCATTGTTCATATTAATTTCTTTAGCACTCTGGCTAACTTTATCGGCTCAAATTCAAGGGCATCAACGCAGGCTGTTATTCTGCCTGACCCTGGCACTTTTTTTTGGCATAAGCATCGAACTATTACAGTCCTATTCTGGGCGTACCGCATCCATCAGTGACTTTCGTTTAGACCTGCTCGGCATCACAATTTTTTTAAGTCTCGGACCAAACACGCTTCCATATTCCCGGTTCATTCGCAGACTCATTAGTTTGGTAGCGATTCTATGGGTAGTGTTCGAACTCAATCCGCTCTGGCTATCCGTCACCGATTACAATCGAATTCTTCGACAACCAGAATTACTGTCAGATTTTGAAACCAGTGACCAAACCAGTCGCTGGAGTCAGGGTACGCGCTCTGCGCTTAATAGCAGTCAGGGGGAATTTGCACTTCATATTGCCTTATCAACTGATCGCTATACCGGCTCTACACTCGAACACTTCCCTCGCAACTGGCTACCTTATCAATCACTACACCTTGATCTGTATAACGGCGACCACCAACCACAACAAATACACATAAAAATCAGAGACAGCCAGGCAGTGATGGATGGTGACCATTATTCAATGCGTTTTGACACTGAACACTCTCTACATCCGGGTTGGAACACTGTCATTATTCCCCTCCAGAAAATCGCTCAGGCACCTCAACAAAGGCGCATGGATCTAAAAAACATATTCGCCCTCACCCTATTTCAAATGAACCGCACCACACCAGGTTTCATGCTTATTGACAATGTCCGCCTTTATGGCACTTCTATTGAATCCAGTAAGACCCAACTTCCAACCAATATCTAGACAGAACTACTTCTAAAACAATCGACTCCAATGAAAAACAACCCTCCCTCAGCAATCAGTTCTACGGATTTGTTCGAACAGCTAAACCATTGTTTACTCAAAGATCGCCATCGTTTAAAGCAGCAATTATTGCAGCACCGTAGAAAAGCGGACGGGTCAACAACAAGCGCAAGCCAAATCCGCAATATTAATCAGCGTATTCAAACCTCAATCAACCTTGCTGAACAGCGCCGCCAATCGCTTCCAGCCATCACCCTGCCCGATGATTTACCCATCACCAGCCATGCCGACGAACTGACCTCCGCAATCAAAAACAATCAGGTCGTCATCATCGCCGGTGAAACGGGGTCAGGAAAAAGCACCCAATTACCCAAGCTCTGCCTGCAGGCAGGACGTGGTATTTACGGAGTGATAGGCCACACCCAGCCACGGCGGGTAGCCGCTCGCAGCATCGCAAACCGACTTAGCAGTGAAATGCATTGCGAGCTCGGCGAACAGGTCGGTTACAAGGTGCGCTTTAGTGACCAGACCAGTCCAAACAGCCTGATCAAGGTAATGACCGACGGCATACTGCTGGCCGAAACCCGCAGCGACCGTTTCCTAAGCCGCTACGACACCATCATCATCGATGAAGCCCACGAGCGTAGCCTCAACATCGATTTTCTGCTCGGCATCCTTAAACGGCTACTCAGGCAGCGGCCGGAACTAAAACTGATCATCACCTCCGCCACCATCGACACCGGGGCCTTCTCAACATTTTTCAGCGATGCCCCTATATTCCAGGTATCAGGTCGCGGCTACCCGGTCGAGGTGATTTACCAACCCCGGTTCAATCCAGATAACCGGTCAGAAAGTGACAGCAACCCGTCAGAGAAAAAAACCAACCAGCCGGATGATCTGAACCAGGGCATTTTGAACGCAGTCCACCAGTTGATGGATCATGGCCCCGGCGATATTCTGGCGTTCCTGCCCGGCGAACGTGAAATTGTCGATGCACAAACCTACATCGATGCCAGGCTAAAACAGCGCATCGAAATCGTGCCGCTCTACTCCCGACTGTCCCAGTCAGAGCAGGACCGTATTTTCAAACAGCGCCATCAACGCCGGTTAATCTTGTCTACCAACATCGCCGAAACCTCGCTAACCGTTCCCGGCATTCATTACGTGATTGATGCCGGCCTGGCCCGCATCAGTCGTTATAGCGCCCGTAGCAAAATACAGCAGTTACCAATTGAAAAAATCAGCCAGGCGGCGGCTAACCAGCGTACCGGTCGTTGTGGCCGAATCGCACCGGGTAGCTGTGTTCGGCTATTCTCCGAAGAAGATTTTGATAACCGGCCGGCCCAAACCGAACCTGAAATCGTCCGTACCAACCTATCGACCGTCATTCTACAAATGCTCAACCTGAAACTCGGTGACCCGGCCGAGTTTCCCTTTATCGATCCGCCCCAGTCCCGGCTGATCAACGACGGCTACCAGACCCTGACCGAGATTGGCGCTATCGACGCCGACAAAACCCTCACCGAAATTGGCCGTCACCTTGCTCAGCTACCCCTGGATCCCCGATTAGGGCGCATGCTGTTAGCCGCCAAAGAAACCGGCTGTTTGCAGGAAACCATCGTGATTACTTCCGGTCTCACCTGCAGGATCCCCGGGAACGGCCCCGGGAGTTTCAGCAGCAAGCCGACCAGAAGCACCGCCTGTTTGCACATCCTGATTCCGATTTTCTCAGCCTGCTCAACCTCTGGCAGGCGTGGCGTGAACAATCGAAACAGCTCAGTGGCAGCAAACTCAGGCGCTGGTGTCGAGATCACTTCCTGAACTTCATGCGCATGCGCGAATGGCAGGACCTGCAGCGCCAGATCAGTGATTACGCCCGCCAGCAAAAATGGTCGTTCAGTAGTCCCAAGCCAAAACAGGCCGAAAGCCCCGCTAACAAGCAACAGCGCAAACCCCAGCAGGACCCCAACAGCGAACAGGCGATCTACGCCCGTATTCATCAGGCACTGCTCAGCGGACTGCTGAGCAACATCGCCCGCCAGGTAGAAAACAAAAACTACACCGGCGCTCGTAGTAGTCAGGTCAGCCTGTTCCCCGGCTCCAATATCTACAAAAAGCCACCCAACTGGATCGTCGCTGCGGAGCTGGTCGAGACTAGCCAGTTATTTGCCCGCACCGCCGCCAGAATTGATCGCAGCTGGATCGAACCCCTGGCCGAACCCCTGGTGCGTCGCAGCTACAACGAACCCCATTGGGCGGCCTCCCGCAGTGATGTTTATGCGTTCGAAAAAGTCACTCTGTTTGGTCTGCAAATTGTCGACCGCCGCCGGGTTCGTTACAGCGACATCGACCCGGTGGAATCCCGCAGGCTATTCATCCGTGATGGTTTAGTTGGCGATGAATTTCATCAGCAATATGATTTCCTGGTACAGAATCGAGAATTGATCGACGAGATAGAAGCGCTGCAAATCCGCACCCGCCGCCATGACCTGCTGGCAGACGACGAGCCACGCATCGAGTTTTTCGAACAGCTGATTCCCGCTGAGGTTTGCAATGGTTATCAGTTCAAAATCTGGTACCGACAGCAGGTTAAGCAGCAACCCGAGTTACTTTGCTATCCACGTGAGCTGATTCTTGAACGTTCACCCACCGACGACGCCGATCGTCTCTATCCCGACCAGCTCCGGCAGCCGGGCATTAACCTGCCGTTGGATTATCGCTTCGAGCCCATTAAACCCGATGACGGCGCCACTCTGACGATTCGCCTGGCGCTGCTCAATCAGCTCGACACGGTTGCCTGTGACTACATCATTCCAGGCCTGCTGAAAGAGAAAATTGAAACCCTATTGCGCCAGCTGCCCAAGCCCCTGCGCAAACAACTCGTACCACTCCCTGACCGGGCAGCAGAAATTTTGCTGCAACCCGCCGAGAGCGACGAAACCGTAATCGAATACCTGCGCCGACGAGTAAAGGAACTCACTCGCCTGGAAATACCTGCGGGCGCACTCAGCAGCGAAACCCTGCCGGCCCACCTGCGCATGCACGTTAAATTAATTGATGATGATGGCCTGGTGATCGACCAGCACGACAACGCCGCAGAGCTGCAGCAGAAGTGGCAGTCCGAGGCTCAGCAGGCCTTTGGCGATGTGCAACAGCAAATTGAACGCAGCGATGTCACCGAATGGGATTTTGGTGACCTGCCTGAATGGGTCGATCAACAGAGCGCAGGGCAGGCGATCCGCGGTTATCCAGGATTAGAAATTACCGGCACCAAAGCCGCGATCAAAGTTTTTGATAATCCCAAAAAAGCCGCTATTGCTCACCAGCAGGGCTGTAGTTGGCTACTAGCGCGCAGCTTGCGCAAACGCCAGCCAGGCATCTTGCCCACTCGTCATGATCTAACCGAACTCGCCAAGGGTAGTGCCGACCTGGGTACACCTCAGCAACTGGTGAATGATCTCACCCAGTTAATTCTGAGCCAGATTTATGAACTCAGCCCTGCCCCTACCCAGGAAAAACACTTTAGGCAATTACTGAATCAGCCTACCGAAGCGCTGGTCACGGCCAACCAGACCTGGATGAAGTTACTGACCACCCTGATCGGCAACCGCCAACGGCTCAACAAAAGTCTGCGCAAACTGCCGATCCAGCTGCTCGATACGGGTCAGCAAATTCAGCGTCAGCTCGGCGATTTGATCTATAACGGTTTTCTGATTAGCACGCCTGGATACTGGCTGCCTCACCTACCTCGGTATTTAGAAGCCATGCAGGTTCGACTCGAACGAGCCGACCAGGATCCGCAGCGGGAGCGACGACTACGCAGTCAACTACAACCCCTGCTCAAGCGTTGGGAAAACTGCCCTGTGCTACTTAGAGAGCATCCGGACTGGATCGAATACCGCTGGTGCCTGGAAGAACTACGGGTCTCGCTGTTTGCCCAGCCGCTGAAAACCCACCGCAGCGTTTCGCTGGAAAAAATTGCAAAGATGGCCAAGGGCTTACCTCGGGAATAAGCCACTAAAAGCCGCGTGCATCCCTTAATGCTTGATAAGCCTTGCCGATTGCCTGGGTTTTTTCAGTCGCCAGATTAATCATCTCCTCCGGCAATCCTTTAGCCACTAGCTTGTCCGGGTGGTGTTGACTCATCAGACGACGATAAGCTTTTTTAATCTCAGCATCTGATGCGGCGGGCTTAACACCGAGCAGCGCATAAGACTCTTCAATAATAGAAACTCCACCAACCGCACCGGCGCCTGACCGCGACCGACCACCTGCAGATCCCCAACCTGCCAGTCGCAACAACTGATCGAATTCCTGACTCGATAGCCCGAGCAGGTCAAATAGTTGCAACAGAATTTTGTGTTCAGCCGGATGTAATTCCCCGTCGGCCAACGCGGCCTGAATCTGCACCTCCAGAAATAGCCGAACCAGGTTCTGGCGTCGATGACACTCGAGGCGAAACTGCTGCATCACCGCCTCAAACGGAAAGCCCGGCTGCTTGCCCTGGTTAAACAGTTCCATCGCCGCCTTTTTTTGTTCGGCGGATAACTGCATGCGCTGCATAACAGCCTGGGCTGCACGAATTTCACCCTTAGAAACCTGCCCGTCTGCCTTACAGATGTAGCCCATCACCGAGAAAGTGGCGGCAAAAAAAGCACTCTGTAATCTTTCCTGGTCACCAATACTGGCACCAGAAAACTGTTTATCAAGTCCTAAATCAAACTGATGGCCAACCGCACCCGCCAACATAGCGCCAATCGGGCCACCGACCATAAACCCAAAAGTGCCGCCGATGAGCTTGCCCCACCAGGCCATTAGTTATCCTCCTGCATCGCTTCAGCCACAATCCCGTCGTCGCAGATAACGAATTCAAACCGGGGGCGATCCGCCCCATCAATTGTGACCGATTCGGTGAACATCGCTAGCGGTCTCACCCAGAGCCCAAACTCGCCGTAGAGCGCGCGATAAACCACCAGAGGTTGCTCGGTTTCGCTGTGTCGCGCGGTACCCAGCACCTGATATTCCGCGCCCTTATAATGACGATAACGCCCTGGTCGCAGTGATTCCATTATTAATCCTTAGCAAATTCAGCATAAAAAAACCCCGGCCTGAAGCTTCACAGACCGGAGTTTATTTTGGCTGCTACACCGTTGAAATCAAGCAATCGAAGCGCTTATTCCAAATTACCAGCTATTTCAATTAAGTCCGTGCAAGCGCCTTGGCTCGAGCAGGACGTCCCAGCACTTTTTCCAGCCAGGCGATCGCCATTGGGAACTGACTGTTATCAAACTGTTTATAAACATCCACCAACCCCATCATCGAGGAAACGTTCAGGTCGGCCAGAGTAAAACTATCACCGACCAGGTAATCACGACCCTGCAGGTGGTCTTCCAGCACTTTCATCGCCACTGGATAGCCGGCCAGTGCAGCTTCAACCTTAGCTGGGTCGCGTTTGTCTTCGGGATACACCATGGCGTGGCGCAAATAATCCACCAGCAGCTCTTCTAGTTCGGTCGTCATCCATAACGACCACTGCATCACCAGGGCCTGTTCAATGCCATCAGCAGGCCACAGGGTTCCAGCACCATGCTGATTAGCAATATGCCAATTAATGGCAATGGTTTCCCAAATAATGGTGTCGCCATCCTTTAACGCCGGCACATGGCCATTCGGGTTAATCGCCAAAAATTCTTCAGTACGCGACTCACCGGCGTTCTGATTCACTTTGACATGTTCAAACGGTACTTCGAGTTCTTCGAGCAGCCACAGATTACGCTGAGCGCGTGACATTACCTGTCCGTATAAGGTCAACATGGTTGTTCCTCCGTTATCTTAAGTTTTATATTGAATCGTCTATTCTGGGAATCTGCTCTGGGAAATAGCAAATGCAATTAATCTACTTAGCAAACAAATAGAGTTGCACGCAGCAGGTCAGTTGGCAAGCCGGCAGGCGGTAGAGATAGAACAAGCTTCATAAGTCAAACAGAACCAGTCATCCTGCAAATAATAGGCTACTACCGTAACCTTCCCAAAAGGTATGAGTTTATAGATTCCCATCGGCCCAACAGCACACACAGGCACACGATAGCTTCTCTCAAACTGCCGCCAATTGAACATCGATTGAAGCGAATCTCAACAGGAGAATCGACCTGAGGCCAATGCGCCGGCATAATGACAACCGGTTCGATACATCCAATCACTAAAAATCTATACAAGAGGGGAACACCAGTCATGTATGAGGGATACCAGAGTCTTAAAATCATCCGCGATGGAGCCATTCTTACCATCCAGTTGAGCAACCCTTCAGCCCGTAATGCGGTTAATGCCAGCATGCACGATGAGCTGGGGCGGGTTTTCAAAGAGACCGCTGCTGACGAGCAGACCCGAGTGATCGTGCTGACCGGTGACCCCGAGGGTGGTGCTTTCTGTGCCGGCGGTGATATCAAATGGATTGAAGAGATCAACGGTAAGGGCGAGCTTTTTGACAAGGTTCAGCGCGAAGGTATGGATGCGTTGATGGGTATTGTTAACACTCCCCAACCGGTGATTGCCATGGTTAACGGCCACGCCATGGGCCTGGGTGCAACATTGGCGCTCTATTGTGACCTGGCCTATATGTCCACTAAAGGCCGCATTGCTGATCCGCATGTCAACATTGGTGTGGTTGCTGGTGACGGTGGCGCTGCTATCTGGCCTCTGTTGGTTGGACCCAACCGCGCCAAAGAATTTTTGATGACTGGCGATGCGATTACCGCTGAAGAAGCCGCCGCCATGGGGTTGATCAACCACGCGGTATCTCCTGAAGAGCTGCAGGAAAAAACCTACGCCA
>JAESTY010000053.1 GCA_016763355.1 Immundisolibacteraceae bacterium | reverse complement strand
CTAAAAATAGAATCGGGTTGATGGTAAATGCATCATAAAGCCCCAACACATCGACATCCTTTGGCCCAACACCGGCGATCTCATAAGCCCGTTTACCGGATTCCACCGCAGCGGTTTCGGTTAAATCCGGCATGCTGGTGATCTGTCGGTGATGGGTAGCCGAAGAACCACCCAACAGATAGATTGGCGGTTGCTCAAATTCGGCCACTCGTTCGGCCCTGACCATCACTATCGCGCCACCACCGTCGGTGACCAGACAGCAATCCCGAACCGTCAGCGGATCGCTGACCATGCGGCTCTGCAGTACCTCTTCGATAGAGGTGTCATCACGCACAAAGGCATCTGGATTTAATTGCGCCCAACGCCGCGCCGCAACCGCTACTTCAGCCAACTGTTCACGGGTGGTGCCGTATTCGTACATATGCCGAGCCGTGGCCAGCGCATAACTGGAAATCGGGTAACGCGGCTTATATGGCATTTCATAGGGCTGCTGCTCAGACATGGTCGCCAGGCCGCCCACGCTGGTACGTTGATTACTGCCGTAACAAATTAACGCCACATTACAAAGACCTGCCTCCAGCGCCAACGCGGCGCTAGAAAGGTAATTCACAAAAGAAGCACCACCGATCATGCTGCCATCAAAATAACTGGGTTGAATGCCTAGATATTCGGCGGTTGAAAGGGTGGGCATAAAGTGAAATGACGACCCGGTAAACAGGCCATCCACATCCTGCACACTAAGACCTGCCTCAGCCAGGGCTACCTGAGCAGAATCGGCCAGAATATCGAGTGCATGACGTCCGCCAACTGCCTCGCCCATGCCGCTATGACCAACGCCAACAATGGCAGCCGAACCGCGTAGGTTGTTTTCCATCAGTTCGCTCCCTGTGCCGCTTGAGCCAGATCAAACAAGATGATGTGACGCTCATCCTTTTGTACCATCTCAGTTTCGATGCGGGCGCTGACCGCGCTGCCGATAGCGACCTGATCTGCTGCAACACCCTCGACCCGACTCATCATTCGTGGTCCCTCTGCGAGCTCAATGATGGCGACGTTGTAAGGCCCGCCTTTCTCTTCACGACGGCGCACCACCGTGCTCGAATAAACCACACCCTGGCCACTCACCGCATTCCAGCTCAGTTCGCTGGCACCACAATGCGGACAAAGTACTCGGGGATAGAAAATAAACTGCTGACACTGGTCACATTGCTGAAGTCTGAACTCACCCTGGCCCAGATAATTTTGAAACTGCTGATCGGGACCACTGCCGATTGGGGCGTCTGAATCCATTTGCATACTGCTCTCCCAAATTTAACTTTATTGGTTCTAGCGTTGTGCCTAAAACCGAAATTTACGATCTTGTTGAGCCCTATTTTGCCGCACCTCTGAGCGAAAAACGGCGACGCCGACAGATTACCTAGCCCAGCTGTTTAGCTATTTTGCGGAGCACTTTGCGCTACTGAAGTCAGATTAAACAACCCTGAACAGACAGGTTTCATTTTTACGCTATTGAAGAAACCTGGACAATCGAGCCAGTGTATCCTGCCTGCAGGGTGACTTAGTTAATGCAAATAACAAAGGAAAGGCGATGAATCAATCAACTGAGGACGACCGGCTTAGCTCAACCGGGAATGGTTTCGCGCCGAATCTGTTGGCCAACAAGCTAGTGTTGGTGACCGGTGGGGGCAGTGGTATTGGCCGAGCAACCGCGTTACAAATGGCCCGCTGTGGAGCCCAGGTTGTGGTCATGGGCCGACGGCTTGAACCGCTTGAAGAAACCTGCAGCCTGATTAGTGCAGAGGGTTACCAGGCGACTGCGCTTAGCGGTGATACCCGTGATCTTGACCAGGTCGATGCGGTAATGACAGCTATTGAACAACAGTTCGGCCGGCTGGATATACTGATTAATAACGCCGGTGGCCAATTCGTATCCGCCGCCAGGGACATCTCACCAAAAGGGTTCGAGGCGGTAATCCGCAACAATCAGATTGCTACCTGGAATGTCACCAAGTTAGCCGCTGATCGATTCTTTTTTGACCACGGCGGCCGGGTAATCTGCATCACCGCTGCGGTGCGTACCGGTTTCGCCGGCTTTGCCCACACGGCTGCCGCCCGAAGCGGCGTTGCCAGCTTAATCAGAACCCTGGCAGTGGAATGGGCCGAATATGACATTCTGCTGAACTGCGTTGCGCCCGGCACCATTGAGACCAGCGGCATGGGTCAGTACCCGATTCCGTCGGATCAATGGAGTCGTAGTGATCGCAACCTGTTGGGCCGAATGGGCGAACCTAACGACATTGCCAACATGGTGATTTATCTGGCATCGCCGATGGCCAAATTTATCACCGGAGAAGAATTTTACGTCGATGGCGGTGAAACCCAGCACCTGGGCCATGATGCTCGGGATATGATCGATGCGTCTATGTTTAACAAGCGTGAGCGGGCAGATCAAAAAAAATAAACTGTGCTCAATGGCTCGCAACAATGCCATCAATTAGTGGCTGAATTTGCGCTTCATTTAGATCGGCATGAGGTGGGATTGGGATTGGACCCCAGGTGCCGCTACCGCCGTTTTTGACCTTTGCCAACAGCATTTCAGCAGCGCCAGAATCGCCCCGGTATTTATCGGCAACCTGTTTGTAGCTCGGACCCACCAATGGTGAATCCATTTTGTGGCAAGCCACGCAACCTACCGCCGATAGCGAAGCCTGCAAGTCATCGGCTTTAACCGCAGAGCCAATGCCTAAAAAGCCAATTAGTAGCATCACTGAAAACAGTTTATGGGCCATCTGTTACTCCTGATGAACAAAGGTAGGAAGCTTCCCCCACCCCCCCGGTCAGGACGAATCGAGCCGGTTAGCCTAGTTCTCTCGGCATTTGAACGCGCTGCTTTAGACCAATTGAAACCCGCAGTCTGAACAGCTAAGGATTGATCGGTGGCAACGGCGAATGACCGTTTCAGGTTTGATAAAACCCTGCCAGTGCCTGACGAAATATAACCGCCTGCGCAGGCAGGCCCTGATTTAGCCAATCCTGCCTGGCCTGGGCCACCTGCCTTAAAAACGGTGCTGGATCAGCGTCTAATTCCAGGTTATCGATGCTGGGCTGAAAAACAAAACCTGCGGCGTCACTAAAAACCCATTCCAGTCCCTGGGGCCGAGCTTCCATGCGCTCAAATTCGGTCTGTCGCAACTGGTCTCGTTTCGGCTCATACCAGTAACCAAAATCTTGCTGCTGCCGTCGCTCTGTACCGGCGATACACCAATGGGCTATTTCATGCAGTGCACTGGCAAAAAAACCGTGGGCAAACCGCAGTTGATGATGATCTCCCTGCCCGACCGCAGGCCGATACAGCGGCTCTTCCCCACCGCGTACCAGTCGGCAATTAAATGTGCCCAGAAACAGCTTATTAAAAAGACCTATCAGATGCTCGGGGTCGTGGGTTACTGGCACGCTTTACATTCAGCCATCAGATAACAGCGTACGCAATTCGATCAAGGCCGCATTTGCTCGGCTGATGTATGAAGTCATCGCCAGTGAGTAATTAGCCATGAATCCAAATCCGCCGCCGTTGAGCACCATCGGACTAGTAACCTCCTGCAGACTGCCTTCCAGAGCAACGATAATCTGCCGCAAACTCACCCGGGCGTTTTTCTTCTCCAGCACTGCAGCAAAATCAATCTCGATTGCACGCAGAAAATGTAGCAATGCCCATGAGGTACCACGAGCTTCATAAAACACATCGTCGATATCCATCCACGGTGTGGTGATCAGATTTACCGGATCGACCTCGGTCGATTGCCGAGCCGCACTATCCCCGGCCAGATCAATATTGATCCGCCGTTCACCCACGCTTGCGGCCAACCGCTGAGCGGTACCACCAAGACGTTTCTGCACCAGCGCTAGCCATGAACGCAGGTTGTCTGCACGGGCATAAAACTGAGTATCTCGGTGACCGGTCTCTCTAAGCTTATGCTCATACTCGATCAGTGCGTCGATGCCTTTCTGATACTCGCCTTCACTCGAAGGCAGCATCCAGGAGTCATTCGGCAGGCTGAATTGAGGATCGGCCATTGCCAGTAAGGCATGCTCCATTGACTGAGTCTGGGACCGGGAAAAATCATTGCGTAACGAGCGCACCAGATCGCGGACCTGGGTCAGCACACCAAATTCCCAGGCGGGCATATCGTCCATCAATACCATCGGTGGTGCCACGTCGTTGCTCAGATAGCCACCTGGTTTGTTCAACAAAATTTGTGAAACATTAACCAGCGTCAGTACAGTGGCACTGCCAATCACCGGCTTGTCTGCACCGATCAGAGCGGCCGGTGAAAACTGCTCTGGTTCGTCAGAGATATAGAACGTCAGGCCAATCATCAAAACCAGTATGACCACAATCCCGACAACGCCTGCCCATAGACTCTTCACGCTTTCATCCTCTTTGACTTCAAAATACATTCACCAGGGTTATTAACCTGAACATAACCGACTTGGCTAACCTAACCAGATCAGTCCCGGCCGGAGCCAGTTTCACCAGCTCTACCATGCTTCTAATCGAGATCTAAAACAATCCTAATGCTGACTATTATCCGCAATCAAAGACGCCCCGAACAGCATTAGCTGAACGAGGCGTCTGAAAACCTTTAGCAGTTGATTTTCAACCAGTGAAAATCAACTGAAAGTTAGAAGTTGTAACCAACTTCCTCGTGCTCACTCAAATCAAGTCCCTGAAGTTCATCATCGCTATCGACTCGCAGAGATAGCAAAAGATCGATCACTTTAAGTAGCAGGTAGGTCGCTATCGCGGACCAGGCAACCGTAGCCACGATAGCAATTGCCTGTACTTTTAACTGGCTGCTAATGGTCATGCCTTCGGCCAAACCGGCTCCGCCATAGGCGCTTGCCACCAACACACCCACAAACAGGGTG
>JAESTY010000052.1 GCA_016763355.1 Immundisolibacteraceae bacterium | reverse complement strand
TCGCCAGGCAGCCGACGCCACCGCAAAACCCATTTTCCCCGAGCTACGGTTGCCAATAAACCGAACCGGATCAATATCCTCAAGGGTCGGCCCAGCGGTGACCATTACTCGCTTACCCGCTAACAACGGCTCCTGTATCAACTTCTCCAGCACTGCAACTACGTTATCGATTTCAACCCGAGGCAGACCAGAGTCATTTTCATCGGTCGCAACCCACTCACCGATGCGCTCAACAGCCGGAAACTGGTTAACGGCGGCTACTCCCGCAAGCCAAACTACCTTGTGCGCGTCCGCAGCCTCCAGGCTTCTTGTAATAGCTGCGATCCACGACACGGCTGGCTCAGGTAATCCGTGAGCGACCTGAATCACCGCCAGATCTCCGGAAGTTAATGTCGGCTGGCTCGAAACCTGTGGGGCAGCTCCAAACAGCATCTGCTCGACGAAAGCTAGCGGTAGCCACTGCTCAGCTCCCGGTGCCATTTGCACCTCAACCTCAGCACCTTCGCCCTGCAGCGTGGCGATAATTTCTACGCATTGGTGCGCAGCGGGCCCGCCGCTAACGAAATAAATTACTTTTTGATTGCTGAGTCTGCCCATAATGGGCACCAGTGTACTTGGTGGCTAACGGCCAGTTCTGAATAGATTTCCGGGACCTATTCGCAATCCATCACTAACTAATAACCTAAAGTCAGCAAAAAAATCACGATCAACAAACCAGGGAGCAGCCATGGCGATTCATCAATGGCAAGCGGATGAACGGCCCCGCGAACGATTACTGAGCCAGGGCGCCAGAAAACTATCAGACGCCGAATTGTTAGCCATCACTCTGCGCACCGGAATTCCGGGCAAAAACGCGGTCGAACTGGGTCGTGAGCTGTTGCAGGAATTTGGCAGCCTGCGACAGCTATTAAATGCTGACCAGCATCAACTCACCAGCATTCGCGGCTTCGGCCCAGTGAAATTTGCCCAGTTCAAAGCAGTTGCCGAACTCGGAATACGCTATGCCAGCGAAAACGTGCAGCGCGGCGAGGCTTTTAGTTCCCCAGAACAAACCGAAAATTACCTGCGTTCCCGACTACGAGACCATCATCAGGAGGTGTTCGCCTGTCTCTGGCTAGATACCCGCCATCGCCTGATTCAGTTTGAAGAATTATTTTTCGGCACCATCAATGGCGCGAGCGTCTATTCCCGTGAAGTGGTCCGAGCTGCGCTACGGCACAACGCCGCGGCAACTATTCTGTGCCACAACCACCCGTCAGGTATTGCCGAACCCAGTAACGCCGACCGCCAGATCACCCAGCGACTCAAGCAAGCCCTGGAACTCATTGATGTGGTGGTACTCGACCACATCATAGTCGGCGACGATAGCTGCACATCTCTGGCCCAGAGAGGCATGATCTAAGCGGTTTAAGTTGCCCATTAGAAAAAAACAACCGCTCCAACACTACCCATGCCTTGCTGAATCTGGTATAAATCCGCGCCCTGCACAGGTGACGCAGTTTTGTCTTATTGGCCATGGGTTAAACCCATAGGTAAAACAGGCTACTGCTTCAATTAAATTTTAAGTCAGGTTCGTGCCTATATGCCCGTTCCTTACCCGTGCAACCTAATTCAATAATGGCTCAACGGAGATCATTTAGTCATGTCACGAGTATGTGAAGTTACCGGCAAACGTCCAATGTCCGGCAACAACGTGTCCCACGCCAACAACAAAACCCGGCGTCGGTTCTTACCCAATTTGCACACCCACCGTTTCTGGGTCGAGTCTGAAAACCGGTTCGTCAAGCTGCGTGTTTCCCACGCTGGCATGCGCACCATCGACAAAAACGGTATCGATGCTGTGCTAGCTGACATCCGCGGCCGTAAAGGAGCGAAATAATGAGAGACAAAATCAAACTGGTCTCCTCCGCCGGGACCGGTCATTTCTACACCACCACCAAGAACAAACGCCTGCACCCAGAAAAAGTCGAAATGCGTAAGTTCGATCCAAGAATTCGTCAATACGTGATGTACAAGGAAGCCAAGATCAAATAGGCCACCACCATCACTGAAAAAAGCGCTCACCGCGTTCGGTTAGCGCTTTTTTTTGGTCTGGCTTTTCCCCAAGTCACGGCCCTTTCCCGAGCTAATCAAACCAGTGCTGGCCACCAGTCCTTGCTTTCCCCGCTGCGCACCCCATAATCTGACCAATATGTCCTCGCCCACCCTTATCGACGTTAACCACCTCTACCGAAATTTTAATTCGGCCGCTGCGGTAATCGATGTCAGCTTTTCCCTGCATAGCGGCGAAATACTCGGGTTTTTAGGCCCCAATGGCGCCGGCAAATCAACCACTCTGCGGATGATTACCGGCAACCTGGCACCCACTTCTGGTCAGGTAATGATTGGCCCCTATGACCTGCAACTAGAACCGATCTCGGCCCGACGGATGATCGGTTATCTGCCCGATAGTCCGCCGCTATATCGGGACTGCAGCGTTAAAGAGTTCCTGCGTTTTTGCGGCCAGTTGCACGGCATTTCTGCTCGCCAGCTACCAGGTGCGATCAATCGGGCAGTTGAACGCTGCGGCCTGGATGAAGTCCGCGATAAATTAATCAACCACCTCTCCAAGGGATTCCAGCAACGGGTCGGTATCGCCCAGGCCATTATTCACGAACCCCCACTGGTTATTCTTGATGAACCCACCGTTGGGCTCGATCCCCGGCAGATCGATGAAATTCGCACCCTGATCCGTGAACTAGGTCGCGACCACAGCGTCATCCTGTCAACCCACATACTCAGCGAAGTCCAGGCCGTCTGTAGTCATGTGCAGATCATCAACCGGGGTCAGCTGGTACTAAAGAGCCAACTCACGGAGCTTAACCATAATCTGCTTGATGCGACTCACGAAATTACCTTTCGCACACCGCCCCCATTAGAGACATTAAATCAGCTACGTTTGGTAAAACAGGCATCTCAAAACAACAAGAATGGCTTTGTATTGCAGTTCCATGACCCGGTAAGGGGTATAAACGAGCTACTCCAACAGAGCTTAAATCGGGGTTGGGGAATCGACCAGCTAACACCACCCCAGGCTTCTTTAGAGCAACTGTTTATGCAGCTCACTGAAGAGCCAGAGATCGGCGACGCTGACCATGTGTTAGAAGCCTCTCAGGAATTAACCCGATGAACCTTGTGGGCAACACCTGGGTCATCGCCAAACGTGAATTTCGGGGACTCATAAACACCCCGCTGGCCTGGACCATCCTGTCACTGGTTGGCGCACTACTGGCCTGGTTATTCCTGTTACAGCTTGATCAGTACGAGGTTTATCGCTCCCAACTACTGAATTTATCGAACCCACCCGGCGTTACCCAGCTATTGGTAACACCGTTTTTTAGTAGCGCAGGCATGATACTCATGCTGGTGCTGCCGATGCTGACCATGCGCAGTTTTGCCGAACAACAGCGTGATCACACCCTGACGTTGCTAATGAGCGCCCCGATCTCACTGACCAGTATCGTATTGGGTAAGTTTTTGGGCATCTGTGGTTTTTTAGCCCTACTGCTGACACTGCTAATATCAATGCCTCTGAGTCTTCTAGTAGCCACACCTCTTGATATTGGATTGCTCGCCAGCGCCGCCACCGGTATTACGATGCTAGCTGCAAGCTTCACCGCCGTTGGCCTCTGGACCTCGTCTTTGACTCGCCACCCCGCAGTCGCGGCAATTACCGGTTTAGGACTGCTACTACTGCTGTGGTTTTTATCTGCGGCCGGTAAAAACAGTGACGGCGGATATAGCGCTGACGCCCTGTTACCGCTTTTGTCTACCCGCTACCACTTTCAGAAGCTACTCAGCGGCTGGGTCTCCAGTACCGATATTGCCTACTTCCTGATATTAATAACCCTGATGCTTGGCCTGACCGTATTACGCCTGCACAACCAACGTTACCAGCGCTAGTCACAGCCCATGCAAACCACCCATATTTCGCGTCTGAGCCGTTGGCAGCCAGCAATATCGCTACTGCTTTCGGTGACGCTGGCACTGCTTGCCGGAGCGCTATCCATGCGCCACAACCTGCTATGGGACTGGACTGCAAACAGTCGCCACAGTCTGTCGCCGCCGAGCCTGAAAATATTGCAGCAGCTTGATCAGCCGCTGACCTTGACCGCCTTTACCCGCGATCAAGGCCTGGCCAAGTTGATGGCTGAGCGGGTGGAGCGCTACCAGCAGCACAATTCATTAATCAGCTTCAGCTCGGTAAACCCGGATCGCCAGCCCGGACTGGCTGCCGCAGAAAACATCAAACGCGATGGGGTACTGCATCTGCGCCTGAGCGACCGCAGCGAGACCCTGACCCAGTTCGACGAGCAAACTATCAGTAACGCGATACTTAGACTCAACCGCGGCACCGGTATGCGCATCCGGGTACTGGCAGGCCATGGCGAACGGACTGCTTTTGGCAAAACTAATCATGACCTGGGCAACTTCTCCACGTTATTGGAGCGTCAGGGGTTTCAGGTCGAGCGTTTTCAAATTGACCCAACCCAACCAATTCCGACCGCTGAGAGTTTGCTGCTCATTAGCGCACCCAATTCTCGCCTGGCCGGTTCTGAGGTTGCCAGGTTACTGGCCTATATTGCCGATGGCGGGCGGCTATTATGGCTAGGGGATCCGGGCGAACAGCCAGGATTAAAACCGCTGGCCATCCAGCTTGGCATCAGGTTCCTGCCCGGCACTCTGGTTGACCCTGCCGGCATGGAAGCCACTGGTAGCGGCGCTTTTACGCTGGCCACAGCTGGCCATTATCGCCCTCACCCAATTACTCAACAGTTTCAACTCACTTCGGTATTTGCGCTGGCAACCGGACTTAGCCAAACCAGCGACAAATGGCAGGCAAAACCGTTAGCTGTGGTCGGTGAGCAGGGCTGGCTAGAGCAAAGTAGTCTCAGCGAAGGGGTAAGCTTTGATAAACAGCGCGATCTGAGCGGTCCAGTTACGCTGGCGCTGGCACTGAACCGGCAACGCCCTGAAACCGCTGATTCCGCTGACACCTCATCAGCAGCAACCGAGCATCAACAACGAGTGGTGGTGGTCGGTGATGGGGATTTTCTGGCCAACGCCTATTTGGGTAATGGCGGCAATCAGCAGCTCGGACTCAACATGGTCAACTGGCTTGCTGGCGACGAACGGCTGATCAACATCCAGCCAACCCCGGCCAGTGATAACCAACTGGATTTAACCCCCAGTCAGGCGGTGATTATCAGCCTCGGCTTTCTGGTCGGACTACCATTACTGTTTGCCGGGATCGGCGTGGGGGTGTGGTGGCGGCGGCGTTGAACAGCACTAACCGGGTTTTATTAGCCCTGGTACTGGCATTGTCCGCCCTGTTGTGGGGTCCGGCAGCGTTCCAACAGAGCCCACTCTCCGAGTGGCTAACGTTTAATCAAACGTCGGTAATAGAAACCTATTCGTTAACCCAGTTACAACCTGCCGATATCACCGAAATAGTGCTTGTAGCGGCCAATCGAGCACCGATTAACCTCAGTAAAACCGAGCAACAATGGTGGCTATTGACGCCCGATAGACAGCTGGCCAACCAGTCAAAAGTAGCTGCCCTGTTAAAACTGCTCGAAAGCCCGACCTACACTCGCTTTCAACTCCCAACACCTGCTGAATCCGATGAATCTGCAGAAAGCGACGCCTTTATTGTCAAAAACACCGCCGTATCAGTCACCTTTAACGACTTAACCATCGGCTTTGGCCAACGCCACCCGGTTGGCCTGCGCCGCTACCTGATTCTTGGTGACGAGACGGCACTGGTCGACGATTATTATTTCCACCATGTGGCCGGTCCCTGGCAGAACTGGGTGGCAGCGACTACTGATTAGTCAAAACAACCATTACCCCAGCCGGTTTTTTACCACCTAGCCAATAGACTCAAAATGCCCGAACTACCCGAAGTAGAAACCACTCGCCGAGCGCTAGAGCCGATCTGTGTGGGCCAGACCATCACCCAGATCAAGGTTCGTGACCGTCGCCTGCGTTGGCCCGTACCCGATGACATCGACCAGCGCTTTCGCGGTCAGACCATTCTGGCTTTGCGCCGGCGCAGCAAATATTTACTGGCAGACACGGCGGTCGGTAGTCTGATATTGCATCTTGGCATGTCGGGCAGCCTTTGCCACGTGCCCCATGAAACCCCAGCGCGCAAACATGACCATGTCGACATAGTGCTTGATAGCGGCCGCTGCCTGCGCCTGCACGACCCACGCCGCTTTGGTGCCCTGCTGTGGGCCGAACAGCCAGACAACCATAAACTGCTGGCCACACTAGGGCCAGAGCCGCTGGAGCTGTCCAGCGAGGAACTGGCTGATCATCTCTATACGCTAGGGAAAGGTCGCAAGGTGGCGATCAAAAATTTCATCATGAACGCTCAGGTGGTGGTCGGTGTGGGCAATATTTACGCCGCCGAGGCACTATTTTTATCAGGAATTAGACCGACCCGTGCCAGCGGCCGGGTAACCAGAAACCAATACCGACAACTTGCCAGCAGCATTCAGAACAGGCTACGCCAAGCCATTGCTGCCGGTGGCACCACGCTGAAGGATTTCCAGCACAGTGACGGCAAACCCGGTTACTTCGCTCAGGAGCTTGCGGTTTATGGCCGAACCGGCGAACCATGCCGGGCCTGTAAAACACCGATCAAACAATTTAAGCAGAACCAGCGCAGCAGCTTTTTTTGCCCTACCTGCCAGAACTAGAACGGATTATTTAAGTTAAGAATCGCTCGAACGCTTATCTAACCATTGGCAACTAAAGGAGCCCAGTAACATAGCGACCACAAACAGCCAGGGCTCGGCTGAACCAAAACTCAGGGCTGCAATCGCCGGCCCTGGGCAGTAACCGGCTACTCCCCAGCCCAAACCAAACAGAACCCCACCGATCACCAGTTTGCGGTCAATATCAAATCGGACCGGCAATGAAAACTCTGCTGCCAGAATCGGTTTCGGACGATTTAACACCCAGCGAAAGCTGACCAGCGTAACCGCTAGTCCACCTCCCATCACCAATGCCAGGCTAGGGTCCCAGTTACCCAGCAAGTTCAAAAAATTCAATACTTTATAAGGGTTAACCATCCCCGCCAGGGTAAGGCCAACACCAAACATAGCACCCGTTAACACAGCGATCAGACGATTCATCTCAGACGCCTGCCATCAGCAGGGCGCTTACCGAGGCCGTCGCTAGCCCAACCAGAAAAAAACTAGCGGTTGCCACTAACGAACGTTTTGATAACCGGCCTAGCCCACAAATACCATGGCCACTGGTGCAGCCGCCGCCCATGCGAGTACCAAAACCAACCAGGAAGCCTGATGGCAATAACCACCAGAGCGGGAAACCTTCACGCAACGAAAACGCCAGTGGGGTTAAGTGGTAAGCAAGCCCAGCGCTTAACACCATTGAGACCAAAAAAAGCACTCTCCAGAGCCGATCATCGTCTGCAGCAAACAAACCATTAACAATGCCACTGATGCCAGCAATGCGGCCATTAAATAACAGCAGCACAGTGGCTGACAGGCCAATCAACATACCGCCAGCCAGCGCGCTAACAGGGGTGAATTCGGTCATCATATTTTGCTCCCTGAATGACTAACTCCCTGCTAGCCATTCAGCCTATATCGTTATTTGGTCAGGCGGTCCTTGCTAACCTGGTTCGATCTCGCGCAGATGGCGACCCACCGCTAACCAGGCGCCGGCCCAGCCTAATGCTCCACCGAGTAGGGGCAATAACAGCAGTTCAATCCAGCCAACAATCTGCAGCGTAAATTCGCTTTGATAAGTACCCGCCAGCCGAACCACCGCCGGTGCTAGCAGGCTCAGCGCAGCGTAAATCATTGCTAACGCAAACAGGCCACCCAAAGCTCCCTGCTGCATACCCGAATAGAGAAACGGGCGTCGAATAAAGCCATTGGTTGCACCAATTAGCTTGTTGATCTCGATCTCCTGACGGCGACTAAAGATCGCCAGACGAATCGTGTTGCCAATGATCAGCACCACCCCACCACCGAGCAATATCGAAAATATTAAACCCAGCCGCTGACCGATCTGCACCATCGCCTGCAGGCGCTGCACCCAGGCATAGTCATACTCAGCCTGGTCAACTTCGGGTAATGCCGAGAACTCCAGCAGCCAGGCCTTAGCCTGTATCGAGCTAAGCTGGTTATCCTTGGGCAGCACCCGTAACAGGCCCGGTAATGGGTTTTTATCGAGCAGATCTAGTGCCACACCAAACCCGGATTTTTGCCGAAATTCTTCCAGGGCAGCGGTGGCGGAAATATAATCGACGCTCGCCACCTGTGGTCTTTGGTTGATTTTTTTTGCCAGATTAATAGCAGCCTGGTCCGAGACTTCTGGCTCAAGAAATAGCGATATCTCGGCGCCGCTATGCCATTGACCGCTGAGGTCATCGACCACTTCTAGCGCCAGATACAGGGCAGTTGGTAACACCAGGCTAATCGCGATCACCGCCACCGACATCAATGTGCCCCAGGGACTACGCCAAAGTTGACCCAGGCTATAGAAAAATACCTGTAGGTGGCGTATCAACCAGGGTCTCATCGGCTGTCACCCCCGGCAACTAGCTCACCCTCGCTCAATACCAACTGGCGATAGCCCAGCTGTTTGATCAACTCCAGGTCATGGCTGGCAATCAGCACCGCCACGCCCACCCGGTTAAATTCTGCAAACAGGTCCATGATCTCCAGGGAAAGCGACGGATCAAGATTACCGGTCGGCTCATCAGCAAGCAGTAAAGGCGGCTTACCGACAACCGCGCGGGCGATGCCAACCCGTTGCTGCTCGCCACC
This sequence comes from Immundisolibacteraceae bacterium, assembly GCA_016763355.1. Lineage (GTDB taxonomy): Bacteria > Pseudomonadota > Gammaproteobacteria > Immundisolibacterales > Immundisolibacteraceae > QNFC01. Next base: position 1,008 of record JAESTY010000052.1, on the reverse strand, counting down.
GGAAAGCTGTAGTGGATAGTTACGTTCTTTGCGGAGCAGACCCACCTTATCCAGCGCAGCTCGAACCCGGCGGCGAATATCCTGGTGGCGTAACCCTGCAACCACCAGCGGCAACGCGACGTTATCAAACACCGTGCGGTCGTGAAGCAGCTTGTGGTCCTGAAAAATAATGCCAATCCGACGACGCAAGAAGGGCACCTTGCGATGGGCTATTTTTGAGATATTCTCCTGGCCAATCCAGACCTGGCCTCGGGTAGGGCGCTCAATTGCGGTGATCAGTTTTAGTAGGGTGCTTTTACCTGCGCCCGAATGACCGGTCAGAAATGCCATCTCCCCGGTTGCCAGTCGAAAGCCGACATTTTTTAGGGCATCGCCACCACCGGGGTAACGCTTGTAAACCTCACTAAAACGGATCAAACGTGGACTCCAGTTATTCGGCTTTGCTCAGCAGTGCTTCCACATATTCTGAGGCCACGAAAGGGCGCAGGTCATCGATGCCCTCGCCCACGCCAATAAATTTAATCGGGATGCCTAATTCCGCTGCAATGGCGAACACAATACCCCCCTTGGCAGTACCATCAAGCTTGGTCACTACCAAACCGGTCACATTCACCGCATCGCTAAATGAACGGGCCTGGGACAGGGCATTCTGACCATTACCCGCATCCAGTACTAATAGGGTTTCGTGTGGCGCACTCTCGTCGAACTTACCGATCACTCGGTTGATTTTTCTGAGCTCATCCATCAGGCCACTCTGGGTATGCAATCGTCCAGAGGTATCTGCGAGCACCAGGTCGGTATGGCGACTGCCAGCGGACTGAAGCGCATCAAAAATCACCGCAGCCGGATCAGCACCGGGTTGCTGGCTAATCACGGGAACCCCATTACGCTCACCCCAGGCCTGCAGTTGTTCAGATGCTGCAGCTCGAAAGGTGTCGCCGGCTGCCAGCAACACCGACTTTTTCTGTTGTAAAAATCGCGATGCCAATTTACCGATGGTGGTGGTTT
>JAESTY010000051.1 GCA_016763355.1 Immundisolibacteraceae bacterium | reverse complement strand
GGCGACCAGCAGGTGATCGACACGCCCCTGACTGAAAACGGTCTGATCGGTGCGGCGGTTGGTATGGCCATGCGCGGCGAACGACCTGTGGTTGAGATGCAGTTTCTGGGGTTTATGTACAACGCCTGGGGGCAGTTCATCTATAGCCTGGCCAACCTGCACCAGAAAACCGGTGGTCTGGTCAATGTGCCCATTACCATCCGCACCACCTTTGGCGGCGGCATCAAACCGCTGCCGTTTCACTCTGAATCCACCGAAGCTTATTTAATGCACACCCCCGGGATTCGGGTGGTCTGTCCGAGCACCCCTTATGAAGCCAAGGGGCTGCTAGCCGCAGCAATTCGTTGTGATGACCCAGTAATTTTCATGGAACACACCAAGCTCTACCGGGCATTTCGCGAGCCAGTACCAACCCAGGAGTATCTGTTGCCGCTGGATAAATGCCGGCTGGTACAACCGGGCAAAGAACTGACACTGATTACCTGGGGCAACATGGTGCATGTCAGCCAGAAAGCCGTCGATGAACTTGACTACGACATCGAAATTATCGATCTGCGTTCCATTGCACCATTGGATGTCGAACCCCTGCTCGAATCGGTGAAAAAAACCGGCCGCTGTCTGATTGTTCACGAAGCCCGACGCACTGCAGGACCTGGTGCGGAGATTTCTGCCCTGATCAGCGAATACGCGATGGAGTGGTTAAAGGCACCGATCAAACGGGTTACCGCTTTCGACGTATTTTTTCCCGATAATCAAGTTGAGGACGTTTACTTGCCGGGGCCTGATCGGGTGAAGGCCGGTATTGAGGCGGTGATGAATTACCAATTCTGATCTGCAACTAAACCAACAAAATTTCCGCCACTAAAAAAGCTACAACAAGACAGCGATAGGAAAGAGGAAACAGCACATGAGTTATGAATTTCAACTCCCAGATGTAGGTGAGGGCATCACCGAATCCGAACTACTGCAATGGCACGTCAAAGAAGGCGATTTGGTCAAAGAAGATGACCTGCTGTGCGAAATAGAGACCGACAAAGCCGTGGTAGAGATTCCGGTGCCTTGTAATGGCACGGTAACCCAACTGCACGCCCAGAGCGGCACCACCATTACCGTGGGCAGTGTGCTTGCCAGTTTCGACACTGCTGCAGGATCTAACACCACCACCGCTGAAGTATCTCCACCGATACAAGCCCCTGCCCAACCAGTGGCGGTAGCTGATGAGCCCGCTCCATCAGCCCTGACTAATAGCTCTGTGCGCGCAGCCCCCAGTACCCGTAAATATGCCCGAGAACTGGATGTTGATCTAAGTTCAGTAACCGGCAGCGGCCCGAAGGGCCGTATTCTGCGCAGTGATATCGAGCGATCTCAGGGCAACAACACCCAATCAGGGGTGCGGCTTAATGTCACCCCGGTGGCTATTCAGACCACCCAGGGTGAGAAGCGCACGCCGATCAAAGGACTGCGTAAAGCCATCGCCGAGACCATGGTGCGCTCGGTAACCATCGTGCCCCACGCAACCTCAGCTTTTTCCTGCAGCGCCGAACGGTTTATGGCGCTGCGCAAACTGCTGCAACAACAGCTCGACTGCCGCATTTCATTCACCGCTATGGTGATGAAAACCATGATCCCGGCAATCAAACGCTACCCATTTTTTAACGCCAGTATCGATGATACCGCCAATGAAATAGTCGAACATGGTCAGATCAATATCGGCTTCGCTACCCATACCGAAGCGGGCTTGATGGTTCCGGTGATTAAAAATGCTGATCAGAAAACCCTGGCACAGATATCCACTGAAATTGAGCATCTAGCGGCACTGGCCAGAAGCCGAAAAATTGATTTAGCTGATCTCAAAGGCGGCACCATGACCCTGAGTAACGTCGGCAGTCACGGCAAGCATGACCGGGTCGGTCGACCGATTGTGAATCACCCGGAAGTCGCCATTATTGCCATGACCCGGATCAAGCCAATGCCTGCGGTGGTTGATGGCCAGGTAGTCGCCCAACAGACCCTGGACATGGTTACCTCATATGACCATCGACTTATTGATGGGGTTTATGGCGCCATGTTCATGGAACACATGATTGAGATTATTGAAGAACCCGGGCTCCTACTAGCAGAATAAAAACACACTCTCAATAATGCAGAAAGCCGCCCGAAGGCGGCTTTCTGCATTTTAAAACCAAGCTAGCGTTATCAGCCCATAGTGGCTGACATGGCCGGCTGAATTCCACCTGGGCCCTTATCCCAATTCGGTCCTGGATGGATAATTTCTGTCACATAGCCAAGATCCGCCGCCGTATCCAGATAATAAAAATTGGCAAAACCACCGCCAATACCGCCACCCATGACAACCGGGGCGCCCAATTTGGCATTCTTCGCGGCAATGCCTTTCCAGGTTTCTTCATCAGGAAACAAAGAGGCATTCATGTGGTGAATACCTTCACCGACAATGTTGCGGTAGTTCTCTTTGTAATGACTCGGACCAAAGGTCGGCTGAATGATTTCAAACGCCAACAGCGGATTGAATTCGGCCATAGTAGTGAAGTAGGCATGATCAACCGGCTTACCCATGTATTCGGGGTTTTCCAACGAACCCGGTCCATCGTGCCAGTTCATAAAGTTCCAGTCCGCCAGCCCAAACAGGCGCGACCAGTCAGCAACCCGTGGCATCAATTCGTTGACGACAACACCGAAATGCATTTGAAAAGTTCCCAGGGGTAACTGCGGGCCCGATTCCAGGATTTCATTCCCCAACTGCCAGGTTTCATCTGCGGCTGATGAGGATTGACCATCGGCAGAAACCATCAACTGAATATAGAAACCGCCGAGCACATCCTTGGTATCTAGAGTCACCTCACGAACACCATCCGCCAGGGTGGCTTGCTGGGCAATGCCCACACCTTCGGTTTCCAGCCAGGTCTGTAGTTTATCCATCTCAGCAGCATCGATCACGCTGGTACAGATATTGTGGATACCCTCACCTTTGGTGAGCAGAAATTCCTGGTATGTAGTCCAGCCACCACGGGGCTCAATCAACCGAAAGGTCACCGGACCCATATCGGTCTGCGCCTGGCCGGTGGCGGTCAAATAATGTTGTGGTGTTGTTGAGCCATGGGTGCTGGCATCGGTTAAGTTGTCTGCCGTGTGCTCTTTAACTGCCCATTCAGCGATGCCATACATGCGCGCAAATTTCTTTGCACTCTGCTCGGCGTTTTTAACCACCACGCCGATATGAACCAGTTGTTCCGTTGGGATTTTATTCATCACAATCTCCTCTGAAATCTTAGCGAATAAAGAATTTTCTCAGACCCAACGAATAGTGGAGAGTCGCTGAGCCGGGTCTAGCGGCTGCCAGATGCCATCAACTACATCGTAGTTTTCATGCCGATAAAACTCGAACTGAGGGTTGAGCATGGCCGCCTCATCCGGGTCCGGTGCACCTTCGCGCTCACTTTGAGTAATCCAGTGCTGGTCGTAAAGTTCACGATTAGCCCAGTGCTCTAACAGCACTACCTTTTCCGGTGCAGTCACACTGCGAAACAACTCGTACTGAAGCGCACCCTCCTCCTTTGCCTTTTCCAGATACTCGGGCACCATCCCTTCCAGCGCCTGGTCGGCTATTTCTTTGGTCGGAAAACTCAGGGTTACCATCACGCGTATACCAGCCATTTTTCTGCACCTCTCTACTACGGGTTTAATTAAACCGAATCTAATGATTTATTGATTTAACATTTCCTTTTAAGAACCTCTGTAAAATTCTGGGCGAAGTAGATGGTGCCTCAGAGCATTCAGGTTCAAGGCGTAAAACGCACGTAATAGTGGAGCTATTGCGAAGTTTTATAACGATGAAGATGGATGTTCTGAGTCGCCAGATACGAGTTCAGAATTTCTCAGCGGTTCCATTAATAGAATGAACTCAGGTTTTTCACCAGTAGCATCGACATATCAAACACCACAGTACGATCGGCAATCTGGAATCCATAGTCATTATCAGCGCGGCGCAGCAGGTCATAGCGGCGACCGATCACCGAGTCCTGATGACGCTCGCTGCTGGTACGATAAACATGGAAACTCGACTGCACCCGGAACTCATCAGGATTATCAGTCACGTGAGCGCGGACATTTGAAATCAGATGCCGGGTCCGCGAGGCCGGTGATTCCGACCAGGACATATGGGTATAGAGCCGCGCAACCCGCTGGCCAAGCATTTTGAAATTCTCATCAAAATGAGCCGCAGTACCAGGCGGGTACATTTCCTGCTCGGCTTCCCGAGCCAGGCGGTTTTCGCGCACTGGAGCCCAATAGTGAACATCTGGAGCCATCAGTGCCAGCCAGTCATTAAATTGCCAGGCGTCCAGTAACTCTGCCTCAGCATACAAAAACTGTTCCAGCTGATAGGCAGTTTCCATTGGCACATCAGCCGGAGCCAGCTGTTCCGGACGTCTGAACAGGTGGGGCACCCGGGTTGGCTTATTCACTGGCCACCTCCGGCTGCGGTTTTTGGCGCCGGACTAGCCCGTGCCGCTATCTCATCACGCTCTTTCTGTTCACGGGCTTTCTTTATTTTTTCCAGCTCAGGCCAGGGCTTACCAGACATCAAATCTGCATAATGCTGATACATGCCGCGGGCGGCCTCTTCGGCATAAACATGATCCACGGTCTTACCCGGTAAACCATCCGCGTCATAGCGCGCCTGGCCAATCATCTGCTGGTAAATCAACGGCTTCTGGCGGGCCATATGGCCCCGCATGATGCGCTGTTCTTCTTCCCAGTTGACCGCGTCGTCCTGCTCAAACATGCCAGCAGGACTGAAGGTGCGCAATATGTCGAGACGTATCGCGTCTTTAACTTCGGCCGAAGCGTTTTTGGGCGCCATCGACCAGGCCCAGATTTCCATTTCATCCGGACCGCGAGGATGAGTCACCCGAAAGGTGTAATTACTCAACATCATAAAGTTTGGGAAAATGTTGGCATGACCGGCCAGGTCGAAACGCTCCTCACCGAGACGTTCACTAACCTCTTCTCGGGTAGATTGGTGCCAGTTCATGATGGTTTCATCCATCAATGGCATCCCACCTTTAAACCAGCCAGTACCGTGGCCATTAGGCGCACTGAACTGAAAACCTGCAGGCTCACTCAATACCCCCAACTGCTGCATCACCCAGGGTGGCGGCGCGCCGTCTTCCTCGGAGATCGGCATCATCACCTGAAATGCCGAGGCGTGGGATACCTCGCCGTGATACATGTCCGATGCGGGTTGTTCGGCGTTAAATTTCCAGTTGGCTGGCAATACCCATTTATGGACCCCAACCACCTCCATACCACCCTCAAAGCGGTCGATATAAGCATCGAAATACCAGGCGAAATCACCCATATATTCTTCGAAATCGGCAACGGTTTCGTCCCAGGTACCGAAGATAAAGCCTTTATAGTTTGCTAACCGCACCTGAGTGGCGCGAAACACCTCCGGATCAAGATTGTCATATATCTCCTTTTCATGAGGGATATGAATCACCTCACCATCAAGACCATAATTCCAGCCATGGAATGAACACATGAAATTGCTGGTATTGCCGCGCTCGGCTCGGCAGATGCGCATGCCGCGATGGCGACACTGATTTAAAAAGGCTTTCACAGAACCATCTTTCTGGCGCACCACCAGCACCGGATCTTCGCCGATATAGTTCTGAATGAAATCACCGCTATCGGGGATCATCGAGTCATGAGCCAGAAAACACCAGGAACGCGCAAACACCTGCTCCAGTTCCTGATCATAGATTTCTTTGTTATGAAAAATCTCGCCTCTAATCAGACCTTTCTCTGGATCAATAAACTCTGAAATATCCATTCCTGCCTCTCCTGAACAGTTGTTTATCCAACGCTCATACTAGAGCTTAAATTCAATTTCCGTCAATTGACTTTTTATGGTTGCAAATGAGCCCACTATCCTCAGACAAACCTAACCTAACCAATCCAATTATTCCTCTCCTGTTGTGCTGCCATGGTTTTTCAACCTTAGCGATTGCAAGTCAGCTAAGCTCTGCACCGAGGGAGTTAATAACGCTTTGGGGGAGATTAATGGCTAGCGATAAAAACACACAGTCCAATAACTGGGATCAGGAAGTTGACTGGATAGTGGTGGGTAGTGGTGGTGGCGGTATGACCTCAGCACTCGCCGCCAAACACCTGGGCATGAGCACACTCATTATCGAAAAATCAGGCTTTGTCGGCGGCAGTACCGCCAGGTCTGGTGGCTGCGTGTGGATTCCCAACAACTATCTGGTGCTCGAAGGCGGCTTGCCAGACACCCCTGAGCTGGCAAAAAGTTACCTGGCCAGCACCGTCGGCGACCGCACCCCAACCGAACTGCAGCACGCCTTCCTCGAATACGGCCCGCCGATGATCGAATTTTTGCGCGATCACAGTCAGATGCATTTCGAATGGAGTAAGGGCTACGCCGACTATTACGCCGAACAACCCGGCGGATTTGCAGAAGGCCGAGCATTAGAACCATTACCGTTTAATCTGCATAAACTGAAATCAAACTTTAAATACCTGCGACCACCGGTAATGGACGGAGTGCACTGGACCTCACTAAGTCTGCGCGGATTACAGATTATGGGTGGTCTTCGACGCCACCCGGAAGGCCGCAAACAGCTGTTAAAAACCATCGGCGATACGCTAAAAAATCTGCTTACTTTCCGGCGTATGGCAACCATGGGCCAGGGGGTCGCTGGTCGCCTCTACCAGTCGATCATCGACGCCGATATTGCCGTGGAGCTGAACACACCCCTTACTCGGCTGATCGAAGAAGATGGCCGAGTGGTGGGTATTGAAGTGGCTAAAAACCATAAACCATTACGATATCGGGCAAAAAAAGGCGTGCTGCTTTCAGCCGGTGGTTTTGCCCATAACCAGGCGATGCGGGAAAAATATCACCCCTACCCAACCCAATCACGCTGGTCAATATCTGCCGAGAGCAACACCGGCGACGGCATTAATGCCGGATCAGAAATCGGCGGCAAACTCGATTTAATGGACGATGCCTGGTGGGGCCCGGTGAGCCAGACCAATAGCCAGCAGCATCCACAGTTCGCGGTGCTGGAACGTTCTACGCCCGGCGCAATCATCGTTAACGGCGCCGGCCAGCGCTTTGTTAACGAAGCCGCCCCTTATGCTGATGTGGTCAACGCCATGCACCAGGGCCATAACGCCAGCGATATATCCCACGTGCCCAGCTGGATCATTCTCGATCGCAATAATCGCAACTCCTATTTCCTCGGCACCACCGCCCCAGCGATGCCGTTACCGGGAAAATTGTTTCGTAATGAAGATTTTTTCAAAGCAAAATCTTTGTCAGCGCTGGCGCAGAAAATAGGCATTCCTGCGGATGCTCTGGAAGCAACGGTTTCAAAATTTAACGGCTACGCCGAGGACGGCGTCGATGCAGATTTTCACCGTGGCGAAAGCGCTTACGATCAACTGTTTGGCGATACCCATTTCAAAAATTCCGGACTGGCACCACTAACCAAAGCGCCCTTCTACGCCATTAAGATAGTCCCCGGCGATATTGGTACCCGTGGCGGCCTGGTGACCAATGAATTTGCCCAGGTGATTAGAGAAGATAATTCGGTGATCGAAGGTTTGTGGGCCACCGGCAACAGCATGGCCTCAGTAATGGGCCATTCCTATCCGGGTCCTGGGGCGACTATTGGGCCAGCAATGACCTTTGGCTATATTGCCGCGCAGAATGCGGCTGGCCAAATTGGTGCCGACCCAACAGTTGGCGACTAGGCTAGATGCCGTGAATAGTCTCGGCGATTTAGCCGTGGCTTAACTCGTAAACCTGGTATTCAATACCACCGGGCACCACTCGGCCCTCTGCCACACCCAGGGCGCTATTAAGCCATTGGTAACGCTGGTCGCCGGTTTCAAAACGCAGCTGGGTAAGCAGGTGTAGATCACCAAACTCAGTGGATCCACCGGTTGCAATGGCCTGACCAAACGCTTCGTTTAAACCCAGATAGCCCTGATAACTAACGTAGATATTGGCACCATCGTCGGTTTCCAGGACGATACGCACATCCACTTTTCCCATGCCGGCAGCGTCAATCAAGATCCAGTCAGCACCGCTGTTGTGAATAGTGCCGCTGAGACGATCGCCATCAAAACAGCCACCGGTGATGTTAGCTACTGTGCGGCTGCCACCGGAATGGGCACCTACCTCTATTGGTGGCGCAACATCGACGTTAAACCTCAACAATGGAACCAGTTTCATTACCCTCTCCTATTAGTATTTTTTCGGTGTTTCTAAATCACTGATCAAAGATCAGTGGCCCTGGTAACACCTTCGCCATGATTGGACTCACTATAAACATCAACCCTTGATCTATCCATCGCCAACCAGATTAACGCTTGAGACCTGGGCGGCCCGGGGGTATCTTCTGCAGGGAATTAATTGAGGAGGGAGCACCATGAACGCACCGCAACAAAGCAGTGATCTATTGCGCTGGCCAGCGAAGATTAACGAAATCCCCAAGGAAGTTTTTCACCGGGAAGATATTTACCAGCGAGAGCTAACCAATATTTTCTACGGCCCAGAATGGCATCCGGTGGCCCACGCCGGTGAAATACCGGAACCTGGCGACTTCAAGAGCTTCTTTCTTGCTGAAATGCCAGTCCTGATTGTTCATGGAGAAGATGGCCAAATCCGGGTGTTCCAGAACGCCTGTGCCCACCGCGGCAACCTGTTAGAAACCCGCACTTGCGGTAATAGCCTTGAGTTTGAATGTCCCTATCACCGCTGGCTGTTTGACTCCAAAGGTGACCTGCGTGGCGCGCCTGGCATGGATGATTTTTCGCCAAGCTTTAAGCAGGAGGATTTTGGCCTCGCTGAGATTCGTAGTACCGAATTCTGCGGCATGATCTTCACAACCCTCAGCGACGACACACCAGATATCGATACCTTTCTTGGTGAAGTCGCCGAACCGCTAAGAAGAGGCCTCGGCGGTGATGGTCGTATTCGCCTGCTCGGTTATCAAAAAGTACTTTATGACTGTAACTGGAAGGTCTATATCGACAATGATGGCTATCATGCGCCGCTGCTGCACAAAGCCTTCAAGTTACTTAACTGGCAGGGTGGCGCGGGTCGCCAGTTTGCCACCGAGCGGGGCCATGTCGGTTTTGTCTCTGAACTGGCACTGCCTGATATCGACAAGCAGGACCTACTGGTTGATGGCAGCCTGATCGACTTCAAGGGCAAGGACACCAGTGGCTCGGTGATCGCTGCTACCAAACCCATTACCGGGGTCACCAAGCACCTGGATATGATCAATATCCGCTTTGCTTTCCCGCGCGGAGTCGATAAAACAGAAGTCCATTACGGCTACTTTTATCACCTCGACGATGACGAAGAGATGATCCGCCACCGGGTGCGCCAGAGTTCTAACATGCTCGGTCCGTCTGGGCTGGTTTCTGCCGAAGATGCGTCGATTTTCATGCGTATCCAAACCGGAAACAGGACCCCCGGTAATGTGACTTTTCAGAAAGGCGTGTTCGACGAACAGGACGTCGGTTTCGAGTTCAAACAGAACGACGAGTCCGGCAACCTGCCTGGCTGGGAGTACTACCGCAAGCAGATGGGTTTTGTGCGTGAGCCCGCCGACTAACCAAGTCAGCGCTTAAAAATCTTTAGGCAATTTCAGTGGGGCCCGGTTGAACCAGACCGGGCCTTTTCTGGTTAAAGGGAGTCAATTACTGCCCTACAAACACAAGCTGTTTATCGAGCGCCTGAATTACCTGAACACCCAATAATCTATTCATCGACCCCAGCAGTCTCAAATCGATGCCCTTTGATACCAACCATCAGTAGAATAGGTGATTAGCAATTTGGCCCGATACGGTTGAATTCATTCTACTTATTAACAGGCAGAAACATGGATAAGATCAAAGTCGCCATTCTCGGCTCCGGCAATATCGGCACCGACTTGATGTACAAAATCCTTAAACGCCCCAACAATATGGAGCTCTGCCTGGTCGCCGGTATCGACGCCGATTCCGATGGCCTGTCCCGAGCCCGGGATGCGGGCATCGCCACCAGCGCCGATAGTATTGAAGCCATCCTCGAATCCGGTGCTCAAATTGTGTTTGATGCCACCAGCGCCCGCGCCCATAAAGCCAACGCCCCGCGCATGGCGGCAAAAAATCAGTTTGCGATTGATTTGACCCCCGCAGCCATCGGCCCCTATGTGGTGCCGCCGGTCAACGGTGAAGCCCATCTGCAAGAAAATAACGTCAATTTAATCTCCTGCGGTGCCCAGGCATCCATCCCGCTGATTTACGCCGCTAGCCGGGTGATGGAAATCGAATACGCAGAGCTGATCACCCTACCGCCTCCAAGTCAGTTGGTCCTGGCACCCGCGCCAATCTTGATGAATTCTCTGAGACCACCAGCATGGCGATTAAAGAAGTAGGTGCTGTCAAAATGGGCCGCGCCCTGCCCGTGGTCAACCCCGCCGAACCGCCGATCAACATGACCAACAGTGTTTATCTGGTACCTGCCGCCGACGAAGTCGACCTGCCGGCAATCACCGCCAGTGTCGAAAAAATGATCGAATCGGTGCAGGAATACGTACCTGGTTATCGCCTCACCGCTGACCCGGTGATTGATGTTCGTGACACTCCCTGGGGCAAAAAGCCAGTGGTGGTGTTGCTAAATCAGATTGAAGGCGCTGGCGACTACCTACCCACCTACGCCGGTAATCTGGACATTATTACCGCCGCCGCCTGGCGCGTTGCCAATGCCCGCGCAACCAGCCTGCTGGCTTAGAGCCCGCCGCTACCCAATACT
>JAESTY010000050.1 GCA_016763355.1 Immundisolibacteraceae bacterium | reverse complement strand
CCCGGTGGAGTATTCGTTGATATAGCCGTTGCCGCCGAGCAGTTGAATGGAATCCAGCGCTACCTGAGTGGCTTTTTCCGCGCAGTAGAGAATGACGCCCGCCGCGTCTTTACGGGATGTTTGGCCACGATCACAGGCACCTGCTACGGCATAAAGGTAGGCGCGACAGGCGTTCAGAGTCGTGTACATATCCGCCACTTTGCCCTGCACCAGTTGGAACTCACCAATCGACTGGTTGAACTGCTTACGCTCGTGGATATAGGGCATCACCACATCCATGGCAGCCTGCATAATGCCAATCGGGCCAGCGGCCAGTACGGTACGCTCGTAATCCAGCCCGCTCATCAGTACGCGTACGCCTTTTCCTTCGTCACCGAGAATGTTTTCAGCGGGAACGGCGCAATCCTGGAATACCAGTTCACAGGTGTTGGAACCGCGCATGCCCAGCTTGTCGAGCTTTTGGGCGGTGGAGAAACCGGGCATGCCTTTTTCGATAATAAACGCGGTGATGCCTTTGGAACCGGCGTCTGGATCTGTTTTGGCGTACACCACCAGCACATCGGCATCGGGACCGTTGGTGATCCACATTTTGTTGCCGTTGGCGATCCAGACATCGCCCTTGAGTTCGGCCGAGCAGCGCATGGAACCGACCACATCAGAACCGGCACCCGGCTCGGACATGGCCAGCGCGCCGACATGCTCGCCACTGCAGAGCTTGGGCAGGAATTTCTCGCGCTGGGCTTCGCTGCCGTTTAAATACAGATTATTCACGCAGAGATTGGAGTGGGCACCATAGGAAAGGCCAATTGATGCGGAGGCGCGGGAGAGTTCTTCCACCGCCACCAGGTGAGACAGGTAAGAGAGCCCACTGCCGCCGTATTGTTCGGGGACGGTGATGCCTAACAGCCCCATCTCACCGAATTTCTGCCACAGGTGCTCCGGAAATTCGTTGTCCCGGTCGACCTGCTCGGCCAGCGGAGCGACCTCGACATCGGCAAATCGTTTAACCGCTTCGCGCAGGGCGTCGACGTCGTCGTTGAGGATGAGATCAAATGACATGTTGGGGATTCCTAGTCGTAACAGGTGAGAATTTCATTAACCGCCAGCCGCTCGGTTCGGTAGTTATTCACCGGCTGGTCTGGATTGGCAAAACCGATTGAAAGTCCGGAAACCAGCGCGTGGTCCTGGGGTGGGGTGAAGTGTTTTTCGACCACATCAGGGTACATCGCCAGCGCAAATTGCGGACAGGTCTCCAGCCCCAGACCACGGGCCGCCAGCATCACGCTTTGAATGAACATACCCATATCAACCCAGGAGCCCTTATCCATCACCTTGGGCACATAGAAAAACATCCCCGCCGGTGCGCCGAAAAAGTTGAAGTTCTGCAGCATTGATTTCATTCGGCCAGGCTTGTCATCACGGGCAATGCCCTGGGCTTCATAAAGCATATAGCCGCAGGTGCGACGGCGCTGCAGGTAGGGTTCGTGCCATTCGGGTGGGTAGTAGTTGTAGTGGGCGCTTTCTGCACCACCGGAACTGTCATGGGCAACCAGATCATCGCTAATCGCGTTGAGGGTGTTGCCGGTAACCCCCACCACCTGCCAGGGCTGACAGTTGGTGCCGGAAGGTGCCCAGCGAGCGGTTTCAATGATTTCGCCCAGCAATTCTGCGCTGACCGGTTTATCCAGAAAGGCGCGGGTCGAGATGCGCCCCTCAATTGCATTTAACACGTCCATGATTGGTCCCCAGCTATCTAATCAGGTTTCTCATCAGCGGTGATTGTGACCCTGGGGCTGCAGTCACCACTGGCAAATTTGATCTCTGCTGCAACCGGCCCCTGTTTGATCGACGCTTTGATGGCAGCTATTCCCCCACACGTATAACCATGATGGGCGGCAAAGTTTATCACTGCCGTTATCAGAGGTTGAGCGCTAACCGGGTTGAATGATGGGTTACTGTTCAGCAGTCGCTTACGCATGTAGTCGCGCATCCCTGCAACCGATCGCGATCTGGTTGCTAACCCATTAATACCCATTAATAAAAGTAGAGCGTGCTGAAATCCATGACTGATTCCCAAGTAGAATAGCCGACCCGGTTTTTCAACCCAGCGGTTCGCTCGAGGTTTTATTCATGTCGCAACCAAAGATCACTATCGAGTTCTTCCATGACGTGATGTCCTGCTGGTGTTTTCCGGTGTCGCAGAAATTACGCGCGCTGGTGGCTGAAAATCCCAATGTTGAGGTGATTCACCACAGCTTTGTATTAGCGGCGACCCCGGACCTGCTGGAGAAAATGTTTGCCGACAAGGCCGAGGCAAAACGGGAAATTGTCGAGGAACACTGGGCCGCAACCCGACGGGTTGAGAACGAACCACGCATCGATTGTGAATTAATGATGAGCCGGGACTTTGAATACCCCTGGTCGATACCGGCACTGCTGGCCTGTAAAGCAGCCGAAAAGCAGACCGGCCAGATCGGCCACTGGGATATGTTTGATCGGTTGCAAACCGCCCACCTGACCGAGGGCCGTAACATCGCCGACACGAACGTGCTGGCAAGCTGTGCCGAACAACTCGGCCTGGATGTGGCCCAGTGGCAACGTGATTGTGACGACCCGGCGACCCGGGCGGCGATAGATGCGGACATGGCGTTGGCCAATCGCTATGGCCTGATGCGTATTCCCGGGCTGATTGCCAATGGTCGCTTTCAGATTCATGGCCAGCCCTATACGGTTTTCGGCTGGCATATCCCCGGCGATAAAATCGACGCCTGGTACGAAGACCTGCTGCGCTATGACCTGATGCAGCGTGGATTGAATGATTTTGGACCCCTGATCCTGTCACCTGATGACTGAATAGCTTTACGTTTACAACCCGCTTTGTTACGAGCTAACCCGGCTCGCCCCGTTTCACCGCGTCACGGCCGATATTGACAAACCCTCGGCCCGCCCTGCCCCTTTTTTAGTGAGTTTCTGGACAGATGTCCCTGATAAATATTCGTGATTTGACCCTGGCATTTGGTGCCGACCCCCTGCTTGATGGCATTAACTTCAACATAGAACCCGGCGAAAAAATTGCCCTGCTGGGCCGCAACGGCTGTGGCAAGTCGACCCTGCTAAAAGTTATTTCCGGCGTTCAGCCAGCTGATGATGGCGCCATTGAAATTTCCCAGGGCATCAAAATTGCCACCCTGGAACAGACCCTGCCTGACGACACCCCAGACCATGTCTACGATGTGGTTGCCGAAGGCCTTGGCGAGGCCGGCAAACTAATAGCAGCCTTTGAAGCCTGCAGCCACGAAGCCTACAGCGAAGCGCAGATGCAGCGTATGGGTGATCTGCAGAGCCGTATTGACCAGCTCAACGGCTGGACCATCAAACCGCAAATCGATGCCACCATCTCGAGACTTAACCTGCCTGCAGAAGCCCTGTTCTCAAGCCTTTCTGGTGGACTGCGTAGACGGGTGTTACTAGCCCGCGCGCTGGTGCAGGAACCTGACCTGCTGCTACTTGATGAGCCCACCAATCATCTGGATATAGAAGCCATTGACTGGCTCGAAGAGTTCACCAAAACCTATCGCGGCGCGGTACTGCTGGTGACCCATGACCGGAGTTTTATGCAGGCGGTGGCGACCCGCTTTGTCGAAATTGAACGCGGTCGGCTGATCAGTTTCCCCGGTAATTACAGTAATTTTCTGCGCCGTCGTGCTGAATTGCTGGCCGCCGAAGCCGACGCCGATGCCAAATTTGATAAACGCCTCGGCGGAGAAGAGGTCTGGATTCGTCAGGGCATCAAGGCGCGACGCACCCGTAATGAAGGCCGGGTGCGGGCCCTGGAGCAGATGCGCCGCGAGCGCAGCGAACGTCGTCAGGCGGTGGGTAAATCCAAACTCAATCTCAGTAGCGGCGAAAAATCCGGCAAGCTGGTGATCGAGGCCGAGGGGGTTAATTTCCGCTGGCCCGCAGCACCGGCAGTCGATGGTGTTGAACCTGAGCAGCCAAAAACTATTCTTAATAATTTCGACACCACCATTATGCGCGGCGATCGGATTGGCATCATTGGCCCCAACGGTTGTGGCAAATCAACTTTGATTCAACTGCTGCTAAAACAGATTCAGCCCAATAGCGGCGAGATACGTCATGGCACCAAATTGCTGCCACTGTATTTCGATCAGCTGCGAGCCACCCTGGATGACAACAAATCAATCGCCGATAACATTGCCGAAGGCGATAGCTTTGTTGAGGTCAACGGCCAGCGCAAACACATTATCGGCTATCTACAGGATTTTCTGTTCGCCCCGGCTCGGGCAAGAACGCCGGTTAAAGCGCTCTCTGGCGGCGAACGAGCGCGGGTACTGCTAGCCAAGTTGTTCACCCAGCCAGGTAACCTGCTGATTCTTGATGAGCCCACCAACGACCTGGATATCGAAACCCTGGAACTGCTGGAAGAATTGCTGGCAGGCTACACAGGCACCCTATTGCTGATTAGCCATGACCGAACTTTTTTGAATAACCTGGTATCCAGCACGCTGGTGTTTGAATCGGAAGGGGTCAAGGAGTATGTCGGCGGTTACGATGACTGGCTAAGACAGCGCCGCCGGCCCACCATCACCGCCCCAGTAGCGGCTAAACAGAGCGCTGCTAATAGCAAACCCGCCCAGGCAGCACCGGCAAAGAAAACTCAGAAACTCGCTTACAAAGAGCAGCGCGAACTTGATCAACTACCGGACCAGCTGGCTCAGCTTGAACATGCCATTGGCCAGATTCACCAGCAGATGTCCGAGACTGAGTTTTTCCAGCAACCTGCTGACCAGATCGCTAAAGTGCAGAAACAGCTGGAAAACGAGGAAGCCAACCTGGAACAGGCGTTTGAACGTTGGGAAAGCCTGGAACAGAAACTAAGTGAGCTTTAGCTCATAAGCTATTAATAATTAAAGCTATTTAAAACTGGAAACTGTATCTGAGAGCACTTGCATGGCATTGGCAACCGCCGCTGCGGTGCGCTGCTGAAATTCTTCGGCAATCGGCACGCTACCCAAACCCGCACCCGCATTCACGACTACGGCCAGTAGCGCATAACTGAGGCCCAGCTCACGGGCCAAAATCGCTTCAGGCATGGTGGTCATG
>JAESTY010000049.1 GCA_016763355.1 Immundisolibacteraceae bacterium | reverse complement strand
TTTGCCCAAGCTATTTTATTATCTTGATCTGGCTGATAAGTTGCTTGTACAGGGGTTGTCTGATGTCGAACAGTCAGCTGCGATGACTCGCTTAGAGCAATATAAAGAGATGATTCCGTTACAGGTGCTGTTATGGAAATTGGCAGTTTGGACTTCCCGGGGTCGTCTTCCTGAGGGTACCGATGCAGACGCTCGTTTTTATCTGCGCTGTTGGCCAAATTTTACTCGTCTAATGGTGATACATCATGCGGTTCGTATCGCCGTTTTTTGGGTGCGCGAGCCGATGCCGCCTGTCTTTGTTGCTGATGCTCTAAGTATTGCCCCAGCCGATGTGTTTACTTTCTATTATGCGGCCCGTGTGATTGGGCTAGCAGGAATAGCAAACCGCGACGATGATTATCTGCTAGCGAACCGGGGTGCTAGCAGTGATAGCGGATCGGGCATGCAAAGAGTGGTTGCCCATATCGGTAGGAATTTAGGTTAACGATGGCATCTATTTCGATCAGTGGATTGCCTCCTGGTACGCAAATATCTCGCTATGAGCTGATTTCCGAACTGGGCGCAGGTAGTTTCGGTATTACTTATCGTGCTCGTGACCTGGACCGTGGTATTGATGTAGCTATTAAAGAGTATTTGCCTAAAGAGATTGCGGTTCGAACCAGTGGTCGAAAGGTAGAGTTAAGGTCACCTGAGCACGAGCGATTTTATCAGTGGGGAATGGACCGTTTCGTTACTGAAGCACAGATTCTGGCTCAATTTCGTCACTCCAATATTGTAAAAGTATTGAACTATTTCCATGATAACGGCACCGCTTACTTTGTGATGGAATATCAGGCTGGCCGGGACCTGGATCGGATTATAAAGACCAAAGACCATATTATGGTTGAAGACCAAATACGCGCCTGGCTGGTACCGGTGCTCAGCGGTTTGAATACCATCCACCAGAAAAACTATCTTCATCGAGATATTAAGCCTGGTAATATTTTTTTGACTCGTAGCGGTACGCCGGTATTGCTGGATTTTGGTGCCGCCTGTTTTGCAATGGGTGATGAAGTGCGCAAGACCTCAGATGTGCTTACGCCGGCTTATGCCTCTATAGAGCAATATGGTCATCAAGCTGCGTTGGGTCCCTGGTCTGACCTTTATGCCCTTGGCGCAACGGTCTATCGTTGTTTTGTTAAAAAGGCGCCGATATCTGCGTATAACCGTTCGGACGCATTTTCTCGCGGAGCCAAGGATCCGTTGTTGCCAGCATCTAAAGTTGGTGAAGACTTTGCCAGTCCGGAATTTTTGCGAGTGATTGACTGGATGATGACCGTGGTTGCGGCAGAACGGCCACAGTCAGCAGATGATGTGCTGGTTGCTTTGGGTGAAAAACCGTTGGCGACAGCCGATGTTGGAAAGGTATTTCTGGCTGCTGCCTCTGGCAGTGGTGTTACTGTCTCCGATACTCGGCCAAACGTGTCTCGACCTCAGGAGGAGTATAAGCTGCTATTTTGCGGTAGTTCCGACGCAGGTAAAACCACGGCTGTATCAGTGCTAGGAGATGTGCCTGCTATGACCACAGAGCTTTGGCCAGGTGCGTTGGGAGGTCGAGTAAAGAGAGCGTCGACAATTGCTCACGACTACGCTTATATGGATCTAGGTTCAAATGAACGTATCCATCTCTATGGGACTCCAGGAGCGCCCAAGTTTAAATTTATGGGTGATTTGTTAAAAGTAGGTGCATTTGGTGTGGTGGTGCTAATTGATAATCGCCAACAGGATAGCCTGGTCGAATTAGAGCGGATGTTGGAGCAGTATTCCGAGCTTCTAGAGGCTAATCGGTTAGTGATAGGTGTTACCCATATGGATAAGGCGGTGCAGCCTGGAATCGACCACTTTCAGCAATGGCTATTTAGTTACTGCCGGAACAGAGTAGTGATCCCGCCGGTATTTGATGTTGATGCTCGGTCTGCCAGGGACTTGAAACTACTGATTCAAGCACTGTTTTACGCAAATAGTCCGGTGGCAGTGACTGCATAGCGAGCTCTGCTGGTTGATTGGACCAGAATCTACTATTTTCCGGACTTTTTTTCTGCTTAAAATCGCAGAATGGTAAACTCTGTCGTGCAATTTTTCGCGGGTAGATATTATTTGGGCTAAAAGGGCTGTTGATTGGCAAATTCTGATTCAATTTCTACTTTGTTGGACGCTTTAGTAAGTGACAACCCCGGGTTAATTGGCTCTCTAGTAGTGGGCCGGGATGGGGTGATTATTCAATCTAATTTGCCAGTAAATTTTAGTCTTGATCATTTAGGTGCTGCGGGTGCTTCTATGACCGCATTAGCAGAAACCCTGTTGGGGTACAGCACGGGTGGCGGGCTTGAACGGCTTCGACTGGTGGGTAATCAGGGGCAGGTGCTAATCATTTCTATTGCGGATGATGTCGCTTTGTTAATGGTTTCCCGGCGCAGCATCGATGCTGATTTGGCATTTGAGTCGGCAACCAACACGGCTTTCTCGTTGGCTCAATATTTGTAAGCTAAAGCCCTTTAAGGCTTGTTCATTGTTATTAACGTGCAGGTCGTCAAGTTAACTGTCGATATAGCTCGACTGCCATCGATTGAAGTCGTTATGGATGTCTCGTGGTAGTGGTAATTTAATTTTCGTTAAGTAGTTATGGAGTTAGTGTGTTTAAAGTTCTTACCCTAAACAATATTTCGCCGGCTGGTCTTCAGCGTTTAGATCCCGAAAGCTACGACCTGGAAGCAGAGGCAGACAATGCCGAAGTGATCCTGCTCAGGTCGGCCAAAATGCACGATATGTCCGTACCGCCAAACTTGAAAGTTATTGGTCGAGCTGGTGCCGGCGTCAACAATATTCCAATAGAAAAATTTAGTGAGTTAGGTATTCCGGTTTTCAATACCCCCGGAGCCAACGCAAATGCAGTAAAAGAACTGGTTGTAGCTGGCATGTTGCTGTCGGCCCGAAACCTGATTCAGAGCTGGGAATACACCGGTAAGCTTAGTAGTGAAGGCGATCTACTGAATAAGGAAGTTGAGGCCGCAAAAAAGCAATTCGCCGGATATGAACTGCCGGGCCGGACTCTGGGCGTGGTGGGTCTCGGCGCAATTGGTCGTCAGGTTGCTAAAGTGGCCCTGGATCTGGGTATGAAGGTAATTGGCTTCGACCCCGGTTTAACGGTCGAAGGCGCCTGGCAACTGCCAGCTGAAATCGTTCAGGCTGCCAGTGTCGATGAACTGATGGCTAAAAGTGACATGGTGACTTTCCATGTGCCGTTAAACGACCACACCCGAAATTTGTTAGACGAAAAGCGTATTCGTTTGTTGAAAAAGGGTGCCACGGTACTCAACTTTGCTCGCGAAGGCATCGTCAATAACGAAGCCGTTATTGCTGCTCTGGAATCAGATCATCTGCATGCTTATGTTTGCGATTTTCCAGCCGCAGAATTTCGCAACTGCCCTAGAGTGATTTGTTTGCCACATTTAGGCGCATCGACCCGTGAGGCAGAAGAGAACTGCGCGGTGATGGTGGTCGATCAGGTCCGGGATTATCTTGAGCAGGGCAATATCAGCAACTCGGTTAATTTTCCCAATGCTAATTTACCCAGGGGGGAAGGCTTCCGGCTGGCGGTAGCGAATTCAAATGTGCCCAATATGGTCGGGCAAATTGCTACTGATTTGGCCGAGGCCGGACTGAATATCATCGATATGCTAAATAAATCCCGGGGTGATCTGGCTTACACCCTGGTAGATACCGACGGTAAATTACCGGAGGCATTGCTCGATAAAATTCGCGGCATAGAAGGCGTGTTGTCGGTACGTACGCTCTAATATTGGTTGTCCGGAGTGGACCCAATCGTGGCTAACAGTGATCAGCTTAACAACGCACGGTCTCAGATTGATGAGATTGACGATCAGTTGCTAGAGCTGCTTAACCGCCGGGCGGCGTTAGCGCAAAAGGTTGCTCGCGGTAAAAAAGAAGAACTCAGCGGCTTGCCTGGTGAGTCTGAAATTGTTTATTACCGGCCGGATAGAGAAGCTCAGGTCTTGGCTCGGGTCTGTGATCTCAATAAGGGTCCATTCCCCGACCGTGCGGTTCGAACCATTTACCGAGAAGTTATTTCTGCGACTCTGGCGCTTGAGCAACCGCTGAAGGTCACATTTGTCGAACAACCCACAGGGGTGGCGTTGGCTGCAGTGCTGAAACATTTTGGCAGATCCGCTCTGCCGGTGTTGGTCGATGATGAAGCACAAGCGTTGCAGTATGTGGCTGATGGTTTGGCCGATGTGGCCATGATTGTTATTGGAAATCAGCGGAATTTGCTGTTATCTGAACCATTAACTCGGCTGGTTTCTGCGGACCTAATTCCCGTAGGAGAGCTTTGGTTAGACGGGCGCTGGCAAGGTGATCAGCAGGAACTGGCGGATCTGGATCAGTCAGGGTTAACCCGCATTTTGATTTTGGGGCGACAGCAATGTGAGCCGACAGGTGATGACCGAACGCTACTGTTGGTTGAAGGCGATGACCATATTACTAGCCGGTTTTTACAATCCATGTTGGGCCCTAATCTACAACTGACCTGCGTCGATACGAGTCTTAATTGCTGGTGTTTAATGGTTGATGGTCATTTGCAGGATCAGTCAGTGCAGCAATGGATTGTTCTGTTGAAAGAGTGCTGTCGGTCAGTGAAACCAATTTCTTCGTGGCCGGTCGCCAATGACGACAGAGTAGATGGCTGAGTTTGTCTCTAAACTGGCGGCCCCAGGGCCTTATGGGATTAACCCATACCAGCCGGGCAAGCCGGTGGAAGAGCTGGAGCGCGAATACGGTATTCAAAATTCGATCAAATTAGCCTCAAATGAAAACCCGCTCGGGCCCAGTCCGTTAGCGTTGAGGGCACTCCGTAAAGCAGCCAAGAAAATCGACTCTTATCCAGATTCTGGCGGTTATTACCTGAAGCAAAAATTGTCAGATTACAACAAGGTGTCACCTGATCAGTTGCTATTGGGTAACGGATCTAATGAAGTGCTAGAAATTATCGCTCGGGCTTTTTTAATCCCGGGTACTAGCGCGATTATGTCTGAGTACTGTTTTACGGTTTATCCGATCGTGACCCAATCAGCGGGTGCAGAAATTATTACGGTCGCTGCACAGCAATGGGGTCATGACCTTGATGCAATGGCTGCCGCCGTTCAGGACAATACCCGGGTTTTGTTTATTGCTAATCCGAACAATCCGACCGGTACCTGGGTCGATCAGTCGGCGCTGATTGATTTTCTAGAACAACTTCCCGACCACCTGGTAGTGGTGCTGGACGAAGCCTATATCGAGTACAACCAGGGCACAGGTTTTGCTGACGGCCTAAAACTATTAGACCGTTTTCCTCGACTGATTGTGCTGCGAACTTTTTCTAAAATTTACGGGCTGGCCGGCATACGGGTTGGCTACGGGGTTGCTGATCCGCAGATTATTGAATTGTTAAACCGGGTTCGTGAACCATTTAACGTTAACAGCCTTGCGTTAGTGGCCGCTGAAGCAGCGCTAGATGATAGTGAACACTTGCAACGCTCGTTGGCGTTAAATCAGCGCGGTATGGTTCAGCTTTCGCGGGGTGTGGAGCAACTTGGGTTGGGTATGATTCCGTCTAAAGGTAATTTCTTAGCGGTTGATATCGGACGAGCTGCCATGCCTGTCTACCAGGCAATGCTCCAGCGTGGGGTGATCGTTCGCCCGGTTGGTAACTATCAGATGCCCAATCATCTGCGCATCACGGTTGGCCGACAAGCCGATAATCGTCGTTGCTTAACTGCACTGGCCGAGGCTCTGGATGAAACCAGAGGTTGAACTAATGTTAGCTTTTGAGGTGCTGTTGGGGGATTTAATGACTAGCAATAAAATAACAATGGCTAGCCGGTAATGATGGATCGATTAGTCATTATTGGCCTCGGGCTGATTGGTGGTTCGTTGGCATTAGCGGCCAAGCAACGAGGGCTGTATCACCAGGTAATTGGTTGTGGCCGAGATCCACAAAAGTTAACGCCTGCAATTGAATTAGGCATCGTTGATCAGGTCTCTGGTGATTGGGAACACGCGGTCGCTGAGGCTGATATGGTGGTGGTTGCGTCGCCGGTAAACGCCGTAGAGGCGGTTTTCGAACGCATTGCTGATTGCGTCGGTGTGCATACCATTATTACCGATGTCGGCAGCACTAAAGGTTCGGTCATTGCCGCTGCACAGCGGGCATTTGGGCATTTGCCGAACAATTTCGTCCCCGGCCACCCAATAGCAGGCACAGAACATTCCGGTTTTGAGCATGCCCAGGCTGACCTGTTTGAAAATCATAAAGTTATTTTGACCCCACATGCTGACTCAGCACCGGCGGCGATCGAGAGGGTTACTGCCCTCTGGCAGGCGGTTGGCGGTGAGGTGGTGCAGATGGATAGCGCCACTCACGACAAGGTGCTGGCCGCTACTAGTCATCTGCCGCACATGCTGGTATTTACGTTAATGAAAATGATGGCTGATCGGGATGATCATCAGGCGGTATTTGATTTTGCGGCCGGCGGATTCCGGGATTTCACCCGGATTGCCTCCAGCGATCCAAAAATGTGGCGAGCCATTGCGCTGGCCAACGACAAGGAAGTGATTGATTTGTTGACCCGGTATCAAGACCAGCTCAGTGAGCTGGTAGAAAAATTAACAGATGGTGATGGGGATTACCTCCAGCAGTTATTTAGTGATGCCAAGCTCGCTCGCGATACCCATCTGGTAAAGCCCAATGAGTAGTCGAATTCGGGCCAGCGGTGGCGGCCCGGTTGTCGGTTCAGTGCGGGTGCCAGGGGATAAATCTATTTCTCACCGCGCGGTAATGTTTGGTGCGCTAGCCAATGGCATTACCGAGGTAGAGGGCTTTTTACCCGGCGCTGATACCTTGGCAACTCTGGCTGCTTTTGAGCAGCTTGGGGTCAAAATAGAACGCATCAGTGACAAAAAATTGATCATTCATGGAGTTGGTTTGCAGGGCCTGACGGAATCAGAACAACCATTAGATATGGGTAATTCGGGTACCGGGATGCGGTTAATGGCCGGTATTTTGGCTGCTCAGCCATTCGCTTCGACATTAATCGGCGATCACTCGTTAACTGGCCGGCCAATGGCGCGAGTACTGAATCCGTTAGCTCAGATGGGCGCAAAAATAGAGTCGGCTGAAGGCCAGCGGCCGCCGCTTAGATTCTCGCCGGTAGATTCGTTGAAGGCGATTGATTATTCATTGCCGATGGCTAGTGCCCAGGTTAAATCCTGTTTGCTGATTGCCGGACTCTATGCCGATGGCGTGACCCGGGTCACGGAACCTGCACCCACCCGGGATCATAGTGAACGCATGCTGCGTGGTTTCGGCTATCAGGTGACTACCAACGGCTCTCAGGTAACACTCTCTGGTGGCGGCCAGTTGTCTGGCTGCCGCGTCCAGGTGCCGGGGGATATTTCGTCGGCGACTTTTCCGATGATTGCAGCCCTGATTACGCCGGGGTCTGAACTTCTGATCGAGCGGGTGGGCATCAATCCAACCCGTGATGGTGTGTTGAGAATTCTGGCCAAGATGGGCGCTCGTATCGAGCAGAGTAATTTGCGCGAAGAAGGTGGCGAACCGGTGGCCGATTTACGTGTGTTCAGTTCTGAGCTTAAAGGCATTCATATTGGTGGTGACCTAGTTGCGCTAGCGATCGATGAGATTCCTGCGTTGGCGGTGGCTGCTGCCTGTGCCGAAGGCACAACAACCATTACCGATGCGGCTGAGCTTCGGGTTAAGGAGAGCGACCGTATCACCAGTACAGTGTCTGGTTTAAAACTGCTGGGTGTCGATGCCGAAGAACGTGCCGATGGCATGGTGATCCAGGGTAGCCCGATGCACGGTGGCCAGGTTGATGCTGCAGGTGATCATCGTCTGGCGATGGCCTTTGCAATAGCTTCTTTGCGTGCTGAGGGTGCGGTAGAAATCCTTGATTGTGACAATGTGGTGACTTCATTCCCCAATTTTGTGGCGTTGATGTCCGAAATTGGACTTGATCTTGAGTTGATCAACTCGTGACGATTCCCTGCATTACTATCGATGGTCCGGCGGGGGTTGGTAAGGGTACGGTTACGCAGAGACTGGTACAGGCTAGCGGCTGGCATTACCT
Organism: Immundisolibacteraceae bacterium; assembly: GCA_016763355.1. Taxonomy (GTDB): domain Bacteria; phylum Pseudomonadota; class Gammaproteobacteria; order Immundisolibacterales; family Immundisolibacteraceae; genus QNFC01. The sequence goes on along the minus strand of JAESTY010000049.1, from coordinate 2,558 downwards.
AAATAGCGGTGTTTTGTACCGCCTGGTGGGTATTCAGGCGCAGCGCAGCGGTGTGGAATTTAGCGATCAACAAGCCATTACTGATCTGGCTTCCCAGCTGCAGGCCCGGTTTACGCTTGACGACCAGGGGAGTCGAGTCTGGTTGGGTAATGATGATGTCAGTGATGAGATGATTACCGAACAAACCGGCGCTGGGGCTTCCAGAGTGGCCGCCATTGGTGCTGTGCGGCTCGCGTTATTGCAACGCCAGCGAGACTTTTTGCAGTTACCCGGGTTGATTGCTGAAGGCCGGGATATGGGTAGCGTGGTTTTCCCTGATGCGCCGTTGAAAATTTTTCTCGACGCTAATGCAGAAACTCGGGCGGATCGTCGCTATAAACAGTTGAAAAATAGCGGTTCAGATGATAGTCTGCGCGCCGTTTTAACGGAGATCCGTAGCCGCGATAAACGTGACCGAGAAAGGTCCGTTTCACCGCTGATCCCGGCTGAGGATGCAATCCTGATAGATACGACTGTACTAACTGTCGATCAGGTCGTTAATCGAGTGTACGGTTTGTGTGACGAGCGGCAGCTGTTTGTCACTAACATTGGTTCGCTTAACCAGCAGTAATTCAATTTTCCAGGTGAGTTTATCTGGGATCAGTTTTTTGGTTGATTCTTCAATCAACCGATTTCGAATTGATTTATCAGGTCTGGGGTGGCGTTGATCGGCTGAACTAGTCTTGTCGTTGACAAAAGATAGTTGCAAGTTGAGATCAGCCCTGCCAGTAGCGGTTTATTCACTTCAACATTTCCATCCTCGTAGGTACTTTAATGTCCCAGTCTTTCGCTGATATGCTCGAAGAGAGCTTAGCTAAAACCGAATTAAAACCGGGAGCGCTGATTCGCGCCCTGGTCCTGAATATTGATAATGACTATGTGTTGGTCAACGCCGGACTCAAATCCGAAGGCCTGATCCCAACCAGAGAATTTATCGGTGAAGACAGAGAGCTGGAAATTAAGGTCGGTGATGAGGTCGATGTCACCCTTGAACTGGTTGAGGATGGCTATGGTGAGACCATACTGTCTCGCGAAAAAGCCCGTTTGGCGGCCCAGTGGGTTGGTCTTGAAAAAGCTTTTGAAGCCGAAGAAGCCATCGATGGCCTGATGTCGGAGAAAGTCAAAGGAGGCTTTACTGTCATGATCGGCGACATCCGTGCCTTCCTGCCAGGTTCACTGGTTGATGTGCGTCCGGTTCGCGATACCGCCCACCTCGAAGGCCGTGTCCACAAATTCAAATGTATTAAGCTCGATCGTAAGCGTAACAACGTGGTGGTATCCCGTCGCGCCGTGCTGGAAGCCGATCTGTTTGAAGAGCGCGAAGCGCTTATGGAAAACCTTGAAGAAGGTCAGGCGGTTAAGGGTATTGTTAAAAACCTCACCGATTACGGTGCTTTCGTTGATCTGGGTGGTCTTGACGGACTGCTGCATATCACCGATATGGCCTGGCGTCGTGTGCGTCATCCAAGTGAAATCGTCAACGTTGGCGATGAGATTGACGTTCGTATCCTGAAATTTGACCGCGAGCGGGTTCGCGTATCGCTGGGCCTCAAACAGCTGGGCGAAGACCCATGGTTGAACATTAGCAGTCGTTATCCGGTGGCTACTAAGCTGGAAGGTTCGGTAACCAATGTCACCGATTATGGTTGCTTTGTTGAGCTAGAAGAAGGCGTCGAAGGCCTGGTTCACATGTCTGAAATGGACTGGACCAACCGCAATGTGCAGCCGGGTAAAATGGTGCAGATTGGTGACCAGATAGAAGTGATGATTCTGGAAATTGATTCAGATCGTCGTCGTATCTCACTGGGTATGAAGCAGTGCAAGGTCAATCCATGGGAAGAGTTCTCTGCTCTGTATAAGAAGGGCGACAAAATCAGTGGTGCGATCAAATCAATCACTGACATTGGTATTTTTGTCGAACTTTCCGGCAGCATCGACGGTCTGGTTCATCTCTCAGATATCTCCTGGGATGTGGCCGGCGAAGAAGCGATTCGTAACTTCAAGAAGGGCGATGAAGTTGAAGCCGTCGTGCAACTGGTCGATGCCAACCGCGAGCGTATTTCACTAAGCATCAAGGATCTGGAAACTGATCCAGTGATGGAATACATGAATCGGGTGGGTGGTAAGAACACTATCGTCACCGGTATCGTTAAAGATGTTGACGCGAAAATTGCCGTGATTACGCTTGCTGAAGGTGTGGAAGGGATATTGAAAGCTGCGGATATTTCTCGCGAACGTACCGAAGATGTCACCAAGGTGATGCGTATCGGTGATGAAGTCGAAGCGAAAATTGTTGGTATCGATAATCGTAGCCGAGATATTCAGCTTTCTATTCGTGCTAAAGACGAGCAGGAAGAGAGTGAAGCGATTAGTAGTTATCGTGACTCCAGTGGCACTAGCACCACTAATCTGGGTGAGCTGTTGAAGCAGCAGCTTGATCAGCGCGATAGTTGATCTGATGGCTGATTAGCTATTGGGCTAATCATTGGTTAAAAAGCGGCGCAATGTTTTCATTGCGC
>JAESTY010000048.1 GCA_016763355.1 Immundisolibacteraceae bacterium | reverse complement strand
ATTCAAGGTTTGGATCTCAGCAAATAAAGGCAGTAGTGATAACTCGTTGCTGAGAATTCTACGCGTTTCGGGTTTAAAAAACGTTGAAAGTTGTCACCATCAAAACAGACTCCAGCGCCGACTGCTCATAGCGTGTGTGAGTCGGTCGAGGGCAAGTTGGAGGGCCGCCTCTCGCGGCAAGATATTTTGCTTCAGTGCAGTTGCGATGACGATTTCACTATTGCGACGAATCTTCTCCGAAATGGCCGGTAACACCACCGATTCGTCGCAACCCTGATGCTCCAGAGAACCGCAAATAATGCCGCCAGCATTGGCAATGAAATCCGGAATCACGAGGATGTCGCGCTCATGCAAACGTTGTTCCGCTGCAGCGGTGGCGGGGATATTAGCGCCCTGGGGCAGCATGCGAGTATTAAGCTGATCGACGTTGTCACTGTTAATGACATCAGGGCGTGCCGCTGGTACCCAGATATCACACTCGATCGATAATAGCTGATCGGGCGAAATGAGCTGTGCACCGGATAGTTCGGTAATCGAACGGCCCTGTTTCTGCAATGTTATTAGCGGATCAATATCGAGACCGTTGGCATCCGCAATCGCACCTTTCCAGTCGGCTGCTGCGACCAGCGTTGCCCCACGCTGGCACAGAAACCGAGTGGCATTCATGCCGACAGCGCCAAATCCCTGCATCACAAACCGACAATTGGATAACTGCAGGTTAATGGCATCGCAGCCGACTTCAATTGCCTCTACTAATCCCCAGGCAGTGGCACCAATTTCGTTCAATGGAATACCACCCTGGTCTCTGGGCAGTCCCACCGCGCGGCCGACTTCATCCTTGATCCAGGCCATGCAGGTTTCATCGGTGCCCATATCCGGCGCAAACAGATAATCGGTTTCGTTTCTTAGTGCACCAGCCAGGCAGCGTAATAGGGGTTCTTTCTGTTCCGCCGGCATATTGGGGTCGGCGTAAATCACCATCTTGCCGCCGCCGTGAGGCAGGTCAGCTGCAGCGTTTTTCAACGTCATCGCTCGCGCCAGTCGAAAGCACTCTTCAGTAGAAACATCCAGCGCCATGCGCATGCCGCCGACCGAGGGTCCCCTGGCAACGTTGTCGACCACCAGGGTGGCGCGTAGGTTGACGCTTGGTTGATGTACATGAATTATTTTGAGGGGGCCGAGATCGTCGCTGACTACTTCGCTCTGTTGCATGAATAATCGTCCACTGATAAGGGTTATGTCATGAGTCAAGATCGACCAGTTACTCCGATAGTTAAGGTCGATAAACCCGCATAAGGTTCATTATTTCTACCCTTATAAGCCCAGTGTTTGCCGAATAGTCCGGCTGTATTGGGTACAATTTCAGCGCAGCTATTAATAACCGGGAAGTAGCCGGGCAGTAACCGGTTTGCGGCTAATTAGCCGGATTTAGACAAAACAGCGGGAGCGATGGGTTGGTCAATGTTTATCAGGTGAGTAGCCTGCTAGAGGCGCAGATGATTGTGGATCTGCTGCACAGCGAAGGCATATTCGCCGAGATCGAGGGCGAGTCCTTAGTCGGCGGGGCTGGCGAGTTGCCTGTTGATGGGCTGATTACAGTTAAGGTTGATGAGCATGACCAGGCTAGTGCTGAGAGCTGTTTGCGCAGCTGGGAGCAAAGTCAGCCCGAGCAAACCAAAGAACAAATAGGGTTAACAGATTCAATAGATTCGGTTGATTCTCCGCTGACTCGTCGGCCTGCGGTCTGGCTGGGCGCAGCCGGACTGTTTCTGACCGGATTGATCATCGGCGCGGCGGCCATGGGTGGTTTTTATCGCTCGCCGGTCACGCCAGAGGGCATTGATCATAATGGAGATGGCAAAATCGATGAGTACCATTTTTATCGCGGTGACCAGCTTGAACAGCTGCAACAGGATCGTAATTTTGACGGTGAGCCGGATTTGATCCTGTTTTACGATCAACGTGGCTTGAAGGTAAGCCGGATGGCCGACGATAACTTCGATGGTCGGTTCGAACGCCACCGGCGCTATGAGAACAATCTGCCATTGGTAGAACTATTTGATGTTGATGGCGATGGCGCCACCGATTACCGACTCGATTTTAAGCATGGGGTGCCGCTGCCGCGCCCGTAATACTCGGTTTTTAAATAACCATCAACAGGGTCGCTTGGGAGTGGATCACTGTTATTCTGGCGCGCTGGGAGGCCATGATAATAATTCCATCCAACGCTGGCGGTTAAACCGATCTGATCGAGCTTATAACCTGGCCAGCTCCTGCCCAATTCAACATCCAGACTTAAATTAGAAGGATTCCTAAGTGTCGACAGGCAACTCGAGTCAGGAAGACTCGGTCGAGTCAGCGAATATTCTCCCAGCCGGGGAAATCGATACCAGGGCGGCTACCCGTGTGTTTCTGGCCATGGTCTCAGCCTGGTTTATTCCTCATGGCCTGCAGATCGTGCTCTACCCCTGGCTGTTGGCGGTCTACCTGGAGTTGCCCGCGCAGCAGGTCGGCCTGGGACAGATGCTGCTGCAAATTCCTGGCCTGTTTCTGGTGCTCTGGGCTGGCTCATTAGCCGACCGTATTGATACCAGAGGGTTATTGCGTCGGTTGCATACCCTGGCCGCGGTGCCGCCTGTGCTGCTCGCCGCGCTCATCTGGACCGGCCACTTCAGTTTCCCGGTGCTAGTGGTTTATGGTTTTGCCATGGGCGCCTGTGTTGCGTTTGCCAATCCCAGCCGTGATGCCATGCTCGCCACCGTCGCCAAAGACAATATTCAACGGGTGGTGATTGCCACCACCGGCGTGCAATTTGGGGTGCAGATCATCGGTTATGCCATCGCCATGCTCGCCGGCGTGATCGGCCCCGCACCGATATTGGTGATTCAATCCTTGATTATGCTCACCGGTCGTTTCATAGCGCCGCGTTTACCGCCTCGTCAGATCGTTCAGAATCAAAATGTAGACGGGAAGAAACCCCGTGGCTCGGTCTGGCAGGGATTTAAAATTGTCCGAGACACCCCGCAAATACGTTCCGTCATGCTGGTTAGCCTGGCCGGGTCAATTCTTTACCTGGGCGCGTTTTTTGTACTGATTCCACTGCTGATTCGCGACTATTACGGCGGTGGTGCTAAAGAGATCGGTCTGGTCAATATCGGCTTTATGGTCGGCACCCTGTTGATGGTCTGGATACTTCTGCGCAGTAAGAACATCCGTCGTCAGGGCAGAGCCTATTTGCTGGCCAATATCTGGGGCGCAACGCTGGCGCTGTCGGTGATATCAACCGGAATATCGTTTCCGATGATGATGATGATGCTCGGCATCTGGGGTGCAGCTGCAGGCATCGGCATGAGTATGAGTCGGACCATCATCCAGCAATACACCCCTGAGAGTCACCGGGCTCGGGTGTTTGCGGTCTACCAGCTCTGCTTTATGGGCGGAGGGCCACTGGGTTCACTGATGATGGGGTATCTGATTCAGCACCTGGGGCCACTGCAGGCGGCTAAGTTTCCGCCGATGGGGATGGTGGTCGTGTTGATTCTGGTGGTGGTGTTTACGGATTTGTGGAAATTGGAAGCGCCTAAGAAGGCTTAGGATTGGTCTAGTTTTTGGCTTTTTTATTCTGCAATCCGAATTGCGGCGACGGTTGCCCTAGTTTTCAGTTTAAGGCCTGTTCTTTCTGTTGCTCGCCCCACAAGCACCAAAGGCATAAGTCTCATAAGATGCGGCTAAAAGACACCCGCATATTCGACTAACACCGAAGGCATAAGTCTCATGGGATGCGGCCAAACGACGCCCGTATATTCGACTAACACCGAAGGCATAAGTCTCATAAGATGCGGCTAAAAGACACCCGCATATTCGACTAACACCGAACCAAAGAGGAGGGCGCCCTAATATCGCT
>JAESTY010000047.1 GCA_016763355.1 Immundisolibacteraceae bacterium | reverse complement strand
GGTACCCACGGCAGATAACTTCTATGCAGCGCTGAATGCAGCGGTTTTCTCTGATGGTTCTTTTGTTTATATCCCGAAAGGGGTGCGTTGCCCGATGGAACTTTCCACCTACTTTCGCATTAACGCCCTCAATACGGGCCAATTCGAACGCACCCTAATCATCGCTGATGAAGGCTCACACGTGAGTTATCTCGAGGGCTGTACCGCGCCGATGCGGGATGAAAATCAACTGCATGCGGCGGTGGTTGAGTTGGTAGCGATGAAAGATGCGCAGATTAAATACTCCACCGTGCAGAACTGGTACCCCGGTGATAAGGACGGCAAAGGTGGTATCTATAACTTTGTCACCAAGCGCGGTGATTGCCGCGGTGCGCGCTCAAAAATAAGCTGGACGCAGGTTGAGACCGGATCCGCGATTACCTGGAAATATCCCAGCGTAGTGCTCACCGGTGACGACAGTGTGGGTGAGTTCTACTCGGTTGCGCTGACCAATAACTACCAGCAGGCCGATACCGGTAGCAAGATGATTCATATCGGTAAAAATAGCCGTAGCACGATTATCTCCAAGGGCATTTCTGCGGGCAAGGCTGAAAATGCCTATCGAGGTCTGGTGAAAGTTTTACCCGGCGCAATTGGCGCCCGCAACTATACCCAGTGTGATTCATTGCTGATTGGAAGTCGTTCTGGGGCCCATACCTTTCCCTATATTGAAGTTCAGGAGCCCACCGCACAGGTTGAGCATGAGGCCACTACCTCTCGGATTGGAGAAGATCAGCTGTTCTATTGTCGCCAACGCGGTATTGCCGAAGAAGAGGCAGTATCGATGATCGTTAATGGCTTTTGTAAGGATGTGTTTACCGAGCTGCCGATGGAGTTTGCTGTAGAAGTACAGCGCTTATTGGGCGTTAGTCTTGAAGGTAGTATCGGTTAAATTTGCAAGGATGAATTGGTTAAAAAAATGTTAAAAGTCAATGATTTAAAAGTGGAAATTGAAGGAAAATCTATCTTAAAAGGATTGACCCTGGATATCGGTGCCGGCGAAGTACACGCCATTATGGGACCGAATGGTTCAGGTAAAAGCACCTTGTCCCATGTGCTCTCAGGTCGTGATGGTTATGAAGTAGTTGGTCGCAGCATTACGCTTGATGGCGAAGACATGCTTGCCCTGTCTCCCGAACAGAGGGCATGGAAAGGTTTGTTTCTCGGTTTTCAATATCCGGTAGCGATTCCGGGCTTGAATAGCTCCGTATTCATGCGTGAGGCGGTCAACGCCCAGCGTCGCAGTCGTGGTGAATCTGAGTATGACGCCATGGACTTTTTGTCTATTTCCCGCGAGAAGATGAAACTGCTGGATATGGACGAGAGCTTCATGAGCCGGGCTGTTAATGATGGTTTTTCCGGTGGCGAGAAAAAGCGCAATGAAATTTATCAGATGGCACTGTTGGAGCCGCGGCTGGCCATTCTCGATGAAATTGACTCAGGTCTTGATATTGATGCGCTTAAGGTAGTTTCTGACGGCATCAACAAACTGCGCAGTCCTGAACGTTCACTGATTATGGTTACCCATTACCAGCGCCTGCTGGACTATGTGATACCTGATTTTGTGCATGTTCTTTCTGATGGCAAAATCATTCGATCAGGTGGGCGTGAACTAGCGCTTGAACTGGAAAAGTCTGGCTATGGCTGGTTGGAGCAGGATCTGGCGGCCGCAGAGTAATGGCCGCATCTCAAACCAATCAACAATTGACTGATCGCTATGACCAGCAATTAGTGGCTCACCAGGCCCAGTTACCTGGCGACGGCGCTGTACGCCAGCATGCGATCAAACAGCTTACCGCAGGTGGTTTGCCGAATCGCAAAACCGAGCGTTGGCGGTACACCCGGCTCAACCGGGTGTTAAAACAGGATTTCGGACCCTCGCATCAGTCAGCCGCTAACAAGGATGATATTGATAGCCTGGTTTCGGAGTTAACTAATCAACTCGGGGCTCAAGAGTCGGCGTTACTGGTTTTTGACCAGGGTAGTTTTCGGGCAGACCTGTCGCAGGTATCTGATCTGGGTGGCATCGAGTTTTTACCGCTCGGTGAAGCACTTAGTTGTGGTGCCGTTAAGCTGGCTGAAAGTCGTGATGGCACCGCAAGGGCTTTCGATCAGCTCAACACCGCACTGGTAGCTGACGGTAGCTGGTTAAAAATACCGGCGGGAAAGCAGCCCAAGATAACTATTTTAGTGCTTGCCGGAGCGGCCCATGAACAGACCAACTACTGGCGTCTGGTGGTTGATGCTCAAAGTTTGAGTGAAGCTGAAATCGACATTATTTACCTGGGTAATAGTGACGACCAAGCTTATCATTCCAATAATTTTATCGATCTACAACTCAGTGCCGGCGCGCGTCTGGTGGTAAATCAGATTCAGCTGCAGAGTCAGCAGGCTTTCCACGTCGCTGCTATGCAGGTGACTTGCCAGCGAGATAGCTTCTTCCGTGGCCACCTACTGGCGCTGGGCGCTGACCTGGCCCGTGATGATGTGGATGTTTATCTGGCTGAAACCGGTGCCAGTGTCCAGATCGATGGCCTCCAACTTACGGGTGGTTCTCAGCACGCTGACTTACATTTAACCGTTGAACATCAGGCACCTTACTGCAACAGTCATGTTACCCACCATGGGCTATTCAGTGATCACGGGCGTGGCGTGTTTAATGGTCGGGTGCATGTCTTTGAAGGCGCCGATGGCACCGATTCTGAAATGCAGAGCAAAAATCTGCTGTTGTCTGAACGGGCGGAAATTGATAGCAAACCCGAGTTAGAAATTTATGCCGATGACGTTAAGTGTAGTCATGGCTGCACGGTAGGCGATCTTGATCATGATCAGCTGTTTTATTTACGCAGTCGTGGCCTGGCAGAACCTCAGGCGCGCGCGCTGCTATTACATGCCTTTGCGGCAGCAAGCTTTAGCGAATTTGCTGGTCCCTGGGCCGATTATGTTGCCCGGCACGTAAACCAGAAACTGGATCAACTCAGCCATGACTAGTGCCGTTGTTAGTAGCGTTGCAGTCAACGCTGGCGAGGTCACTGCCTGGCGCGCCGATTTTCCGATCTTACAAACCCAGGTTCATGGCAAGCCGCTGGTTTATCTTGATAATGGAGCCACCACCCAAAAGCCTCAGGTGGTGATCGATACGGTGAGTCGTTACTATCAATCTACCAACTCCAATATTCATCGCGGTGTTCACCACCTTAGTGAGGTGGCAACTGTCGATTATGAAAACGCCAGGGCAACGATACGTCGTTTTATCGGTGCGGCCAGTGATAAAGAGGTGATTCTGACCTCGGGTACTACCGAGTCGATCAACCTGGTGGCCAATAGCTGGGGCTTGGATAATCTTAAAACCGGCGACGAAGTGTTGGTCACCGAGATGGAACACCACTCCAATATTGTTCCCTGGCAGATGGTTACTCAGCGCACCGGCGCGGCGCTAAAAGTTATTCCCATTAACGATGCCGGTGAAATATCCCTGGAGGATGTTCGCGAGCTACTGACTGAACGTACCAAATTTGTGGCTATTAGCCATCTCTCCAATGCCCTGGGAACCATTAACCCGGTTAAGGAAGTGATTGAACTAGCCCATCGGGCAGGGGCATTGGTATTGGTAGACGGTGCTCAGGCGATTGCCCATACCCCAGTGGAGGTAGCCGAATTAGATTGTGACTTTTACGCGTTTTCTGGTCATAAAATTTTTGGCCCGACCGGTATCGGCGTGCTCTATGGCAAGCAGGCATTGCTAGAGGCGATGCCACCCTGGCAGGGTGGTGGGGATATGATTCGAATTGTGCGTTTCGATGGCAGTCAGTGGAATGACCTGCCGTATAAATTTGAGGCAGGCACTCCGAATATTGCCGGTGCTATTGGCTTAGGAGCAGCCCTGGATTATGTAACCGCCATCGGTATTGATAAAATCGCCGCTCATGAAACTGTGTTGCTTGATTATGCCCAGCAACAGCTTGCAACAATTCCCGGCCTGACCCCGATTGGCACTGCTAAACATAAGGCCAGCATCGCCTCGTTTGTGGTCAAACATGTGCACGCCCATGATCTGGGCACTATTTTGGACAGCGAAGGTATCGCCATTCGTGCCGGCCATCATTGCGCGATGCCAGTGATGGAACATTTTGGAGTGGCTGCAACTGCACGGGCGTCGTTTGCTTTTTACAACACCTTGGAAGAGGTGGATCAACTGATATTGGGTCTCAACAAGGCCGTGGAGATGTTTGGTTAATGGATTTAAGAGAGCTTTATCAGGACCTTATCGTCGATCATAACAAGCGGCCAAGAAATTTCGGTAAGCTTGATGATACGACCTATTTCGCCGAGGGTTTCAATCCACTCTGCGGTGATCAGATCACGGTTTATCTTTATGTCGATGATGAACAGGTCACTAAAGTTCAGTTTGAAGGTGAGGGCTGTGCGATATCCACCGCCTCGGCATCGATGATGACTGAAATTTTGACCGGAAAAACCATTGCAGAGGCTGACGCCCTGTTTGGGCTATTTCATCGGGTATTAATTGGCGAGAAAGAACTCGACGATGAGACCACTGATCAATTGGGTAAGTTGGCTGTGCTGACAGGGGTGCGGGCTTATCCTTCGCGGGTGAAATGCGCCACGCTTGCCTGGCATACTTGCCAGGGGGCACTGCATAAGAAACAGGACGCGATCAGCACCGAATAGTCGGTTGGTCGATCCTGTAGCCATTTAAATCATTACATTTTTCTAGTTAAGCGGTAGGGAAAAGACACATGGAACAGCGCGAAAAAATCATATTGACCCGGGATTGCAAAGCGATATTCGTGCCATTAGGTATACGGGTTAACGCTAAAAAAGGACGAGAGGTAGAGATCCTGCAGGAACTTGGTGGCTCTTTTACCGTGTTGCTCGACGGCCAAATGGCGCGGATAGATGCAGCCGACGCTGATGTGCTTGGACGTGAACGGGAGCCATTACCGGTAGAACTTTTTGAAGGTCAATTGACCCGCGAAAAGACCGAAGAGTTCTGCTGGGCTCATATGGGCACGGTGTTCGATCCGGAAATTCCGGTGAATGTGGTTGAGCTGGGACTGATTTACGACTTTGAATTATCCGGCGCTAATGACCAATACCGGGCCGATGTAAAAATGACTCTGACCGCACCAGGTTGTGGCATGGGTGATGTGCTGGTGGAAGACGTCAAGTACAAACTGGAGATGATTCCAGGTGTAGTTGCGGCCAATGTAGAGATGGTGCTTGATCCGCCCTGGAGCGTAGAGATGATGTCCGAAGCGGCGCGGTTACAGACTGGCATGATGTAGTTCGGGACTCCAGACAAACAAAAGCCACCGCAAAACAACTGTTTTGCGGTGGCTTTTTTAATGCCGGGATATATGCTGCTCGTTAAACAGTAAAGCTTTCTCCACAGCCACAAGTTTCTTTAGCTTGAGGGTTTTTAAAGGCGAAAGCTGAGTTGAGGCCATCTTTGCGGTAATCCAGTTCAATCCCTTCCAGCATTGGCAGGTGTTCTGGGGAAACCACCACTTGAACGCCGCCCTGATCAAACTGCAGGTCTTCGCCGTCGATGGCTTTCGCTTGCTCAACGATGTAACTAAATCCGGAACAGCCAGATTCTTTTACACCAATTCGAATCGCCATTTCACCGTTTTTAGGGTTTAACACCGCACGTACTCGTTCGATGGCTGAGGGGGTCAAAGTAATCATTAATCAGGCGTCCTGGGGTGTAAAAAGCATAATCTCGAATCGCTCGAGATAGTGACAAAAATAAAGCTATCGGCCTATAACAATGTTGCTGTAACTATTGAGCTCAGCGAACAACATAAGTTCAGCCTATTTTATCATTGCCGACGGTTTAGTTGTGAACTGTTATGTTAAAGGATTATGTCGCTGATAATTATAGTGTTTTATGGGTGTTGATAGCGAATTTTATTCGGTTTATATCTGCGCCTTGTGTCAGCTTTATCCGCCACTAATGAGTTTTTCTTGATAGGTAACAGATGAATATAGTTCCTGTTTGCTTCAACGGGCCGAGTCAGCCTGTGAATTATGTGGCTCTTGCGTTGGCCTGATGAGCTATTTGGTGCCGCAGAGTTCTGATCAAGGTAGCCAAGCTGAATTAGTGGTGTGTGAAGTTTGTAATCGACAATTGGCTAGCGGTGGCAGTCTGGACCCCGACCATTGGCGCTGCCTGTCTAATAGGATGTGGAGTCAGGTGCCCGCCGTACAGGTAGTTGCCTGGCGCATTTTGCGCCAGCTTGTTATTGAAGGCGAGCTCTGGGCCCAGGAGCTCCATGAAATCCTCTACCTCGATGAGGAAAACCTGGCCTGGGCAGAATCAGGTTTTGTTACCGACGGAGCTGAGGAGGACGGTTTGATTGTTCATCTGGATAGTAACGGTGTGCGGCTGACTAACGGGGACACGGTGGTTTTGATCAAAGACCTGAATGTTAAAGGGGCGGGTTTTACGGCAAAAAGAGGCACAGCCGTACGCGGTATTTCAGTTGTGGTGAATAATTCAACTCAGATCGAAGGCCGGGTAGAAGGCCAACGCATTGTCCTGCTCACCGAGTTTGTTAAGAAAAATTAAAATTAGGCTATTGGAGGCTATCAGCGGCCAATCGTTGAACGTTCATTGCCGAAGGCAAATTTGACGCCTTTAAGGTCTGTCAGGTTTTGCATCAGGCTATCGTCGTGGACCACGATGTGTCCCTTGAATACCTTAAGAGCCGTTGCTATTTTCTACTGCCAAAATGGTAATTGCATCCTGCTGCTGCTTGGCGAACACGTACGAGACCGCGCCAAACCGGCTGAAATCGACCTTGCCGCTGGTCAGGTCGGTTACTCCCTGTTCATAGCTTTTAGCAACTCGGGTTTTAATCGTCACCGGTTCACCAAGCCGGCTGGTTAAGTCGACTTCGATGGCGTTGAGGATTTTTCGGAATTTGCTGATCATAACGCTGGCTTTGTCTGAAGTGTAGAGCCCAAATGTCAGTTCTACCTCTGCTTTGGCCTGGCCCGGACTCAGTGTGCAAAGCAACACTGCCAGGGTTAACGCTAGCAGTGGGGCCGATATTTTGTTAGCTCGTTGAATCCTTGTCATCTGGAATGACTCCTAGATCTACACAGGCACTTAATTTGCTTAAGCAATTGGACCGGTGACTTGCGGTGATAACCGGCACGGCACCTTAAATTCATCGACCTAACGAGCTAAAACTGAGGTATTGGATTGATTAACCAGGATATCTTGTTTAGGACGCGATCCAGTAGGCGAGGACAAACCGCCCAAACGATCCTGGTGAAGTTATTGGTTGGCGTCGCTAGGTGGCACCACAACCTGGAAAATGAGTGTCGCTAGCTTCTGAGGTTGGCCACGAGGGAATCTATTTCGGTGCATAACATGGAAGGTGACATCGCCAGTCGTAAACAACCCGAGCAATCCTAATCGACCAGCTCAATATCAAGGCTGTCTAGCAGGCGAACAGCGTCGAATCGGCTGAATTTAGCGCCTTTTATATCGCTCTGGAACACATTGATGTCGTAATTAGTTGCCTCGGAAAAATCCGCGTTAGTGAGTCGAGTATTGCCATACATGCTGCCAGTTAAATCGGTATGGGTGAAATTAGCCATGCTGAAGTCCCCTTCCCGAAAATCAACATGATGGGCTTTGCACTCTTCGATAATGAGCTCCTGTAGCGAAAGACCATAAAATGAGCAATCGTTAAGGATCGACTTGTAAAAACTAACCGGCGCCTCAGTCGCCAGGTTGCTCCACGCCACCTTAGTCCAGTCAATTCCAATTAATTTGGAGTCGCGGAAAGTGACATCGTTAAATTTGCTGTACTGGATTTTTATCAGGCTTAAATTACAGTCAAGAAAATCGCATTCGATAAAATTACATTTGTTCAAAATGGCTTCATTAAAGTCGCATTTCTTAAAGGTGCAGTTATCGAATTCCTTACCTTTAATTTCAGCGCTAGAAAAATCCTGCTGCTCAAAGGTGATGGCATAGAAATTGTCATGGTCGTCTATATTCAAAAACTGCTCCGTTGATGGTTAATGGTCATTAGCACGGGATTATTACCGGCTGCTGATGCGCCATACTTGCTGCAATAGCTAAGTTAACGCCGAGCTCGGAAAAATAGTCTGAGATGGTGATTTCCCATTCTAACTGTGTCAGGGTTACCCGATCAGCAGTGCTAGTGGTTGTGGGATATTAGCTGAGTATTTTAAGAAATTTAATGTGGTTAACTTTGGGGATGGAGAGCATGCAGCAGGATACATTGGCGCAGATAAAGACCTTAAAGGAGCAGGGCAAGCGCACCCCGAGGGTGATCGTGATCGGTGCCGGCATGTCGGGGATCTGCATGGGAATTCGCTTGTTAGAAGCGGGTATTGATGATTTTGTCATCTACGAGAAAAAAGACAACATCGGTGGTACCTGGCGTGAGAACACCTACCCAGGACTGGCCTGCGATGTGCCCTCCTATTTTTATACCTACAGCTTCGAACCTAATCCAAACTGGACTCATCGATTTCCACCCGGCGCGGAAATTCAGCAGTATTTCGAATCCGTGTTCGAAAAGTATGGCCTGGGTGCCTATACCCAGTTCAATACCGAAATCGCTGACTGCCGCTTCGAACAGGGGCGTTGGCAGGTTGATCTGGCGGATGGCAAAACCGACAGCGCGGAGTTTTTAATTGCAGCCACCGGGGTGTTACATCAGGTCAACATGCCCAGCATAGAAGGGCTCGATAGCTTTGAGGGTGATCAATTTCACTCTGCCCGCTGGGACCATGAGGTAGAACTTAAAGATAAACGTATTGGCATTATCGGCACCGGTTCAACCGCGCTACAGATGGTGGCGCCACTATCTGATCTGGCTGGCAAATTAACTCTGTTTCAACGTACCGCCCAGTGGGTCATATCGGCACCGGATAAACAATATTCCGAGGGCTGGAAACAGCTAGTCGCCAAACATAAGTGGTTATCCACTGCGCTCTATCGCGGTTATAAGTTCATGATCGAGCAGACGCTCGGTAAAGCGGTGATTAAACCGGGCTGGCGGCGTACCCTGCTGAACAATATGTGTGAAAGCAACCTGAAGGTGATTAAGGACCGAGAGTTGCGTCACCGACTGACGCCGACTTATGAACCTGGTTGTAAGCGGATGGTGGTTTCTTCTAGTTTTTATCCTGCTATCCAGAAGTCTAACTGTGCATTGGTCACAGATTCGATTGAGCGAATCGAAGCCAAGGGTGTAAGGACCAAAGATGGCGAACTGCATGAACTCGATGTGATGGTGATTTGCACCGGTTTTGATGGTTTTGCTTTTATGCGACCGATGGCGATGACCGGCAAAGATGGCATTACCCTGGCGCAAGCGTGGGAAAAAGGGCCCAAGGCGCTAAGGTCACTAACGATCCCCGGGTTCCCCAATTTCTTTATGTTGATCGGGCCGCACAGTCCGATCGGTAATTATTCGCTGATACCGCTGGCCGAAGGCCAGTCAATGTATGCCATGCAGTGCATCAAAATGTATATGGAAGGCAACTTTGATCAGATCGAGCCGAAGCAGCAGGCGGTCAATGATTTTTATCAGAAAGTAGGCGAGGCCCTGCCGGATACGGTCTGGACTTCCGGTTGTCAGAGCTGGTATCAGGATGATGATGGCGTGCCAGCGCTCTGGCCCTGGTCGCCACAGCGCTACATGAAAGAAATTGATCAACCCAATATGAATGAATATGAGCTGAGCAGTGCTTAGTTGAAAGCTATTTAAGGACTAGGTTTGGCTAGTAGACCCCCAGGTCGACACCGATTTGCAGTGGACCGTCGTAATGTTCGCGAATCTGCGAGACCATTTCTTCGTCGCTGGTCAGGCCCAATTGCATATGGTGGGTGAGCAGCAGCAGGCCGGGATTCGCTTTGGTGGCTAATTTGCCGAGTTCTTCGGTTGAGGTGTGAAAGTTACTGAAATAGCGTTGCCAGTTCATACCCGCGATGCCCTGACCATCCGGTTGGGCGCCGACTTCGCGGGTGTATACCTCATGGATAAGCAGATCGCAGGGATTACAGGCATCGACTATGTCCTCACTAGGCGAGGTATCGCCGGAGATAACAATAATTCGGTCCGCGGTTTCAAAACGAAACCCGTAGGCCTGCTTCCAGTCGCCGTGGGGCACGGCAATTGCGGTTACCTTGATGTTATCGTCCTCGAAGATTGGCCCGGCAGAGAATTCGTGAACATTAGTTAAGTGGCCGGTCTGGTTGGCCTTCTGAAATCCGGTAGTGCGAATGGTGATGTCTTCCATCCAGGCGTTGTGAATGTTCTCGATCATGATCGCAGACCCTTTGGGGCCGTATAGTTCAAAGGGAGCCGACCGGCCGAATACCCAGGAACTAAGCAGCAGATCAGGTAGACCAAGGGTGTGATCCGAGTGTAAGTGGGTTAGAAATACCCGGCCTAGATTGGGTGGTCGAAGTTCTGGGTAGCCATTTTTGGCGGCGGCGGTTGCCTGGCGGACAATGCCGGTGCCAGCGTCAACCAGATAGGCACTGCCATTGACCAGAATAGCCAGCGCTGGACCCTGTCGATCTGGGTCAGGTGCGGGGTGGCCGGATCCCAGGATAATCACTTTGGTCGTTTCGGTGCTGGTCTGACCAGGCTGATAGCTGGGTTCCTGGGGAAGTGTTGTGGACAGTTCATCGTTAGCGCTGGCAGTCAGCGAAAACGCAGAATAGGCCAGCATGGTTAATAACAGTGATGCGCGCATGGTTTGGGTGTCTCCGGATAACTATTTGTTATTGGTTTTTAGAGTTTTAGATGTTCTATTAACTGCCAGTATGCAGTGTTTGAGGTAATTGGCTATCTGGATTGGCTGCCTGGGTTGGAACTCGGAATTTAGTTTTGTACTCTAGCTATTTAATGGTAAGAAAAAACCAGATCAGTCATTAAGCCGGTTTCTGTTGCTGCTTAGATCTGGTTAGAACTAGTGTTGGTAATCTGTACTGTTTGATAACTAATAAAAAGGGAGGTATTTAAATGAAAACAATAACTTATAATTATTTTTTAAAGTCATTTCTGCTTTTGTTTTTCTGCCAGTCATTACCGGCGGCAACCGAAAATGACGTTGTAAAAACAGCTGACCCCAGGTTGCATCCAGGTGAAGTCAGAATTCTAAAGCTCGATGACAGTAATTTAAAAGAGATCATTCCCGACACCCTGTTTATGAAGCACTGGTTTGGTACTAATGCCAGCATTGCGTATTTCAAGTTTCCCGCCGGCAAAGGTGGTGGCGATAATGCGATGCCTGCGTTGCATCAGCATGGCGAAGAGTGGGCGATACAGCTTAAGGGTGAATCTCAGGTGATCGAGGAGGATGGCACGGTGCACAATCTGGTTGAAGGCGATGTGTTCATTATCAAGCCACGTATCTGGCACACAGGAAAGTTTGGTGACGCGGAAAATGTGATCCTTGGAGTGATTACGCCGCCGCGGGAGGATTATCCGGCGGAAGGATTGAAATCCTTCTACCCGGGGCAGGAAAAAGAGTCCAATACGGCCGTTGTCGATCCTCAGGGAGTCGAATAATGAGCTGGTTAAAATCGGCCCTGCTAGCATTGCTGATTTGCATGCCCATGTTGGCTCAGGCCGAAGGCGGGGTGCGCAAGTTATTTAACCTCAACACGGTGACTGAAGAGCTCGCCGAAGTAATTCCCGGCCAGCTCTACTTTAGTTTCTGGCATGGTGAATCGATCAGCATTGGGGTATTTCGCATGGTCCGCAATCAGCAGGGCCATTTCCCCGGCAAGGTTAACCAGCACGGTGAAGAAATGGCCATTTGTACAGAAGGCCAGCTGGAGATGACCATTGACGGCAAGATTTACCATTTTGGCAAGGGCGAATTAATGATCATCCCCCCATTTGTGCCTCATACCGGCAGGTGTCTAACCGACGCCTGTACCCTGGTGAGCTGGTTTACTCCAGGACGTCGGGATGAGTGGGGTGATGAGAATAATAGTAGTCCAGAATTGGGTTTTCTTGATCGAGCTAAGGCGGATCTGCGGCAATAATCGGTCCAATTAACGTTTTTTATCTATTATTTCAGGAGAGTCATTGTGAGAGAAGCAGTTGTGGTGTCGAGTGCGAGAACCCCGATCGGCAAAGCCTATCGGGGCCTGTTTAACGATACTGATGCACCCACTATGGCCGCGATGGCGTTGGCCCCCGCGATTGAACGCGCTGGGGTTGACCCGGCAGAGATCGATGATGTGATTATGGGTTGCGCTCTGCCCCAGGGCACCACCGGTTCTAATATTGGTCGGTTATCGGCGCTTGCAGCTGGCTGCCCGGTGACGGTTAGCGGTATGACCATTGATCGTCAATGTTCGTCAGGTCTAATGGCGGTGGCAACAGCCGCAAAGCAGATTGTTCATGATGGTATGACAGTCACCGTAGGTGGCGGAATTGAGCATGTCAGCCTGGTACAAAACGACAAATACAACCTGTTTAGGATTCGGGATAAAAACCTGATTGGTCTGCATAAAGACGTTTATATGCCAATGTTGCAAACTGCTGAAACCGTTGCCCAGCGCTATGGAATAAGCCGGGACGATCAGGATGAATATGCGTTGCAGTCACAGCAGCGCACCGCAGCGGCGCAACAGGCTGGTCTGTTTGATGACGAAATAGTCGAAGTCACCACCAGTATGAAACAGGTTGATAAGGCGACTGGGGAAGCTTCTTCGGTAGAAAAAACCCTATCACTGGATGAGGGTAATCGGCCCAGTACAACGCTAGAAGGGTTGTCTGGGTTGAAACCGGTGATTGAGGGCGGTTCCATTGCCGCTGGTAATGCTAGCCAATTGTCCGACGGCGCGGCTGCCTGTGTGTTGATGGACTCGACCACTGCAGAACAACGTAATCTTGAGCCGTTGGGTATTTATCGGGGTATAGCGGTCGCCGGGTGTGAACCTGATGAGATGGGCATCGGTCCGGTGTTCGCGGTGCCCAAGTTGCTCAAACAGCATGGATTGACGGTTGATGATATCGGTGTCTGGGAGCTTAACGAGGCGTTTGCGGTGCAGGTAATCTACTGCAGAGATCAGCTGGGTATCCCTAATGACCGACTCAATATTAATGGTGGTGCCATTTCAATCGGTCATCCTTATGGCATGAGTGGGGCGCGAATGATCGGTCACGCGCTGCGTGAAGGTAAGCGTCGTGGCGAAAAATATGTGGTGATTACCATGTGTGTTGGCGGTGGCATGGGTGCGGCTGGGCTGTTTGAAGTTGCCTAAAAATGTAGTGATAATCAGGCAGCTATTGTCGATCTAGAGTTCGACTACGCTGTGGCAAAAAAAGTTACTGAGCGGTATTTACCGCAGCTTTATTTAACGCTGCGCCAGGGTGAGCAGGCAGGGGTGCCGTTAATTCGGACGTTGAGTTTATGTGAGCAAATTGCCCCGTCAGTGTCTCGTGTGGTCGTTAAGGTAAGTGCCGCAGTGAGTCGGGGGGCTGGCGTTGCTGAAGCTGGCTTTAATTTTGGTCTCTGGTCAGGGATTGATTACCACTGTCTTAAGGCAGCACAGTACAGCGGTAGTTTGGAACAGATGTTCGGCCGGCTTGAACAGCATCACATGCTGCGACAAAGGGGTTTACAGCGGTTACGTACCGATTTAATTCCGGTGGTGCTGCTGTTGCTGGTGTCGCTAGCGGTGATGCCATTGCCACTGCTTGTTAGCGGCGAATGGAGTGTTAGCGATTATGGCTGGTTTCTGTTTAGCCGAGTGGCTGGTTTAGGCATTGGGATTGTTGGGCTGCGGAAACTGCCTGGCTTATTACGAAGAGCCCAGCCAACGTCGATGGTTGTGGACCAGTTGCTGGTATCGTTACCAATAATCGGTCCTTTTTATTGCCGTCGCCAGCTACGTGATTTTTTCTACGCTTTGGCCCTAATGCTTGAGGCAGGTGTTGATGCGCAGCAGGCGGTTAAATTTGGCAATGTATCGGCAAACAGTCAGACTCGTCGACGCATCGAATTCATGTCTGTGGCCCTGGAAAAAGGGGCTACTGTGGCTGAAGCGATGGCGCTAATTGAAGGCGTTAACGCCACTGCGCTGGCGATGGTTAATAGCGGCGAAGCTGCCGGCAGGATAGATCAAATGTTGATGCACTATTGTCAAACCGAGACCGAGTTAACCCAGCAGCAGAACCGTCGGCTACTGACCTGGGCACCGCGGCTTGTTTATTTCGGTTTGGCAGGGTTGATCGGTTGGCAGTTGATTTCGGCAGCCATCTAAACAGTCCCGGCAGCGCTCGTGCGGTTGTTAGTTCAGGGTGTTGAGGTTATGCAGCAGATAAACGATATGTTCGGTTTTTTCGATAATGGCTGGATTTGACCCTGCCTGACGCTGTGCGCTGAGTTTGCTTTCCCATTCATAAAGAAAGTCACGGGGACCATCAGGGTAGGGTGGGTGACCGTAAATTTGTTGAAACTGGTCGGCGTTAAATTCCGGTTGAAAAGATATCAGTGAATGCTCATCGAAAGTAATGCTGCCAGATTCCAGTAATTCACCACTCATATCGACCATTTGCCTCGGTGATGCGTGATGGAGATTGTATGAGGCCATCACCTGGGCTGCGTTTGCATGAAATGATTGCCCGATAGCGCTGGTTTGTCCTGCTGAAGTGGTTTTCGTTTGCGGCTGAGATGGCAACAGATTGCCGCTTGCCCGCAATTGTGCGGCAAAAGTTGCCGACCTGACTGCCGCCTGAGTACCGGCGCGAGTAGCACTGGACGGTTGAGGTTTGGGAGGTGCGGTTGGGCCTATTGCACCTGGTTTTTCTATTGCCATAGAGTCGAGTTACCTTGCTAACACCTTTATGGGTTCTGCCAGGCAAGCGGTCTCACTTGCTATTAGCGAGCCAATTTACCGGCGGTGTCATTATTGAAAAAGTGGCTGCTATTGGACGATTTTCTTTTAGCTCCTGATAGGTTTGGTCTGAAATTCTAAATTATATTTATAGTTAGAAGCAAAAACCAGGCCATGATTCCTCTATGAATCGATCTACTGCCAGGGTTTGGTCGATTAGTAGTTTTACCGATAAAAAGTCATAAATCATGGTGAAGAGCTGATCTGCGCCGCCGCTATCTCTGGTGCTAACTCAAGGATGAGTTGACCGAAACCAGCTTGAGTTAATTTAAAACCAGATGTTTTCTGCTCGCTAGATTTTGGCATGGTCCGAGCGGCGGGGTTAATTGAAAATCACTGGTTCGCATGCTGGGCTCAATTGCTATAGCGCATCACAGGAACCTCGGACGATGACAGATTTATCCCTTTATGATCGCGTTGGTGGACACGCGGGCATTGAATCATTTGCTAATAATTTGTTGCCACGGCTGCAGGCTGATCCCCAGCTAGGTCGTTTTTGGTTGCACCGCGGCGATGATGGGGTTGCCCGTGAAAAGCAGCTGTTAATTGATTTTTTATGTGTTTCGGCGGGTGGACCTGAGGATTATCCTGGCCGAGATATGCTGACCACCCACAAAGGCATGAATATTAATTGTGAGGATTGGTCGGCCTTTCTGATTCATGCGGGACAGACCATGACCGAGTTGGAAATACCGCAACAGGAGCGAGATGAGCTGGTTGCCTTCGTGCTGACACTGAAAGCTGATGTGGTCGATGTGAAAAACTAGTTTGCGGTTATCCGATGAAGCTATGACCGCAGATGCAAATCAGAGTTTTGGGTAAAAAATAACGGCCCAGAGGCAATTTGTCTCTGGGCCGTTACAGGTCTAGATAACGCCGTATTCCTGCATTTTTCCAGTTAACCATTCACGCTTTTCGGGGCTTACCTGGCGCATTGGTGACCGTAAGGGTCCTGCCGCCAGCCCCATGGCGTCATACCAGGCTTTGACGTTGCCCAGGGTAGTCGCGTAGGTGAAGTTTCCAGCTAATGGGCCTAACATGACCTCATCCAGTAAATCTCGAACTAGGGTTAAAGCCGTGTAGATTTCGAATGCTTGATCCCATTTACCAGCTCGGGCAAGGGCAGTGTAGTCCTCGAGAAGGCCCCGTTTTTTGCCATAAAGAATGTGGTGAAATGCGCCATACATAACCTGGCCGCCGAAGCGAATATCATTGAACCAGTGGGTTTCAATTGGGTCGCTAACCAGGAAATCATCCTGACAAATCCGTCGAAGCTTTACCGAATCTGCATGGTTAAGGCTGCCCTGTTTCATGCCGACAATCGAAGGAATCTTGGATAGTTGTTGTGACAATTCAATACTAATAAGATGGCCGGAGACCGCTGAACGGTAGAACAGCAGTGCCAGATTGGAGTGATCGGCAAGGTATTTGTAGTAGTCGTAGATTTCTTCGTCAGCACGTAGCTGTACGATGGGTGTTACTACCTCCGCTGCGACGAAGCCAAGCTTCTCCACGAAGTCGAGTTTTTCCATCGCCTGATGAACACTGGGGTCAAAGATGATGGTATGTAATGGAATTCGACCATCTGCAGCTTCGGCACAAACTTCGTGATAGCGTTTCCATTCGTCGACAGTGGTATTCCAGCACTCAGCTACAAACCCCCCTAACACCAGGCCGGTTTCACCAATATCGACATAGTAGTCAATATTGTCGCGCAGTCCCTGTTCATTAAAAGTGTCGTCGGCATTAAATGGCGATACCGGGCAGTCGTACCAGTCAACGATAGTTTCCTTGGCCCAGGCTTTGGCCTCAGATTTTGTATAGGGTAATGCTGAAGTCATCAGTTCCTCTCCCATAGTGGTGTTTGAATTTCAGTGATACCTAGTTATTAAGTTTATATGACTGTTCAGATAGTGCTAGCCAGCGTAGCATTGCCGGCATCGAAAATAGCCAATAAGGTCTAAACACTGTTTAGTTTTATTGATAATGGTTACCTAGTTAAGGGAGAAGTGGCATGGCTTTAGAATATTCGCGCAGTGGTGCAAAAGTTTGGGCGGGAGAGAAAATTAAGGGCTTTTACATGTGCCCGATTTCTCCAGTTGGTAATGATCTACATATTGATGAACAAGCTTTACGCGACAATATTGACGCGCTGATAGATATGGGTCTGGACGGTCTGGTTGTGGGTGGTTTCTTTGCTGAAGGCTGGAATTTAACCCCGACCCAATGGGTTCGTTTTCATGAAGTTGTTGCCGAGGCAGGTCGCGCAAGATTCCACTTTGGACCATTATTCTTGATCCTTGCGTACACACCGCCATTGAAAAACTGGATGTGGTGCAGAACCTCGGATTTGAAGGTGCTGAGATCATCAATCCGGTGGTGCAGTTACGTACCGATAATGAAATATTTGACTGGTTCAAATATCTGACTGATAAATCTGATCTGGCGGTTTGTCTTTATCGCACACCGGTTTCTGGCAAGGTGCTGGGTCATGACCTGATGCGCCGTCTGGCTGATATCGATACGGTTGTTGCGGTAAAGCAGGGTTCGGGTCCTCGGGCAGAAACTCTGAAATTACGTCGAGACCTGCGTGATGATTTTCTCGTGCTTGATCCCAATGAAGCTGTTTTTCTGGATGATTTGCGTACCGGCGGCCAGTGTGTCTGGGGCGAACTGTCTTATATCCTCTATGGTAAAAAGCGCTATCTGGTTGATGAATACCGTGCGCTGGCTGCCCAAGGAAAGTGGGAAGAAGCCCGTGCTAAATCGATGCAGTTGTCAGACATCCGTTTGTTGATGGAAGAAACCCTGCTCTGGAAAATCATCCAGACAGCCACTTATGCGGCAACCATTGCCAGCATTAAAATCTGGTTTGACGCGATTGGGCTAAAGGGTGGCCGGATGATTCCACCTGTTGCTGAACTTGATCCAGCCGAAGCTGAAAAATTACGCGGTACTTTGGTGGATCTAGGTATCTGCTAAGTCGATAATTTATTATCGATAAAAAAGGGTAACGGCTCTGCCGTTACCCTTTTTTATGAGATTTCAGATAGTGGTTAGTCGTCAGATGCATCGAGAGTACGTTTGTAGGTTTCCTGAATGATGACCGCATCGTAGCTGGCTCGATGGCGGGCTAAATTCATTTCGGCGATGACCATGTCCTTGGTTTGATGCCAACTACTCATTTGTGGCTCAGATAAAATCATTTCTAATGGGCTGACAAAAAAATCCATCTCAACGCCCGCAGCATGGAAAAGTGTCGTCAACCAGGGTTTATCGACCACCCAGCCATCGCTGTAAACAGTTTTTCCCCTCAACAGCTCATTTAACTGTTTGGTGACCTCGTTCATTGGTTTGCCATAGGTCTCTAAAATATCCCTGGGTACTCGGTGGATTTTTTCAGCGCTTTCATCCCAATGAGTCCAGTCTGGTGCCGGCAGAATAAGCGTGCAGTATTTTTCGTCGTCATCCATGGCAATACCGATTTCGATCGGATAGCTGAATGCGCCAAAACCGGATGCCTCAACATCAATGATTAAAGGATTTTCTAGTTGGGGCATGGCGAGTCTCAGTGGGTTGAAAAGTTACGACCTGCTATTAAAACAGAGGTCGATTTAATAGTTTATCAGCCAGGCAATTGACCTGATTTCAACGGGGTGACTGCTATAATCGGCGTTGATTAGTCTGAGCAGTTTGTTCTGAATTGTTACCGCCGTACAACGGCATCATTGCAGCGCAGTATACGGTTTTGTTGCTGCTGTTGCAGTGAGACGCTTGTACGCCTTTACCTGTCGGGTTTGTAATGAAAATTTGGGTCGACGCCGACGCCTGTCCGGTTGTTATCAAAGAAATCTTATTTCGGGCAGTGGAGCGAGTAGGGATGCAAATGACGTTGGTCGCAAATCAGGTGATCAGTGTGCCCCGATCTCGGTATATCACCTCGATTAAAGTTGCAGCTGGATTTGATGTGGCGGATAACGAAATTGTCCGTCAGGTCGAGGAGGGAGACCTGGTGATCACCAGTGATATTCCCCTGGCTGCGGAAGTAATCGAGAAGGGTGGGTTAGCACTGAGCCCACGCGGTGAACTCTACACAGTGGCTAATATTCGGGCACGGCTTAATATGCGTGATTTTATGGACACCATGCGTTCCAGCGGCATCAATACCGGCGGGCCACCACCGATGGGCCAGAGTGAACGTAAGGCGTTTGCTGATCAACTGGATAAATTATTGGCGAATTCAGCAATTGGCAGGATTGGTTAACACTGAATCAGTGTAATCATGCCCATCGCTGTTGGGCTCTGGGTTGGCTGCTGATCGAACCGCGGACTGGGCGGCGGCTCTAGTATTTATTTAAAGAAATTCTGCTGATGATAAACCTCAATTTGAGCAATAAAAGCTCGGCAAAATTCTGAGTTTTCGAGTTGCTGCTCATCGGCCACAGGCAATTTGGGATAGAGCTTTCTGATTTGAGCCGCGAACAGCCCCTGACCGTTGTTGGTTTTCGTGTCACCGGTAACAACAGGTACGTTTCTAACACCACAGCTCGGAGAGCGAGTCTTAAATATGTATCCGCTAATCGATTTGCTCCAATCCTGTTGGTTGGCAATCTCGGTAAGTTGCTCGGTCACATCCAGGCTGCTCGTTTTAGTGCCGATAGCGCGCAGACCCGACTCCGTCAATAATAGGTGGATGGGTTCTCGAGGTATGCCCATGCCAATTGCCATTTCAGGGCAAAATGCCTGGTATTCAAATTTTTTGTGTAGCAAATTGAGTAGGGTTGCATGACGTTTATGTTTCCCATCGTAGCGAACCGCCCGACCTAACAGGCAACTACTAACACCAACAACCGGGAGGGATGCGTTCACGCTAGTGCCAGACCGGCCTGTCTAATTTTAAAACAGCTTCATAGTAAGTAGTGACAGCGAATTGGTATGAAATAGTTTTAGCCTGCATAGGGAGACAAATCTCAAGTGGGAGCTTTATTGAACGACATATTGTTCTATCAAACCAAACTAGTGAACTCCGAGCCAATTCTATCCATGGTTGTAGAGCGCTTTAGCTTTTCAAAACTCGATAAGATTGTTACATCCTTGACTTAATCAATTCAATCCGGATAACGAGTAAAGCGATAATGACAAACCTGACTTATGTCGGTCGACAGTCTATTTTTGACGCCAATGAAGAAATTTTTGCATTTGAATTGCTCTACCGAGAGAGCGAAGAAAATTTCGCCAATATTACCGATCATAATTTGGCTACGGCCGAATTATTGAACAATGTTTTTACGTCGATAGGTCTGGAAAACCTGGTTGGAGATAAACCAGCTTTCGTCAATATGCCGAGGGATTTTCTGCTCGGCGATTATCCGATTCCCGAGCTTACCGACCAACTGGTTGTCGAAATTCTGGAGCATGTTGATCCGGACGATGATGTCATTGCGGCGCTATCGGCGTTA
This sequence comes from Immundisolibacteraceae bacterium, assembly GCA_016763355.1. GTDB lineage: Bacteria > Pseudomonadota > Gammaproteobacteria > Immundisolibacterales > Immundisolibacteraceae > QNFC01. Next base: position 3,815 of record JAESTY010000047.1, on the reverse strand, counting down.
AAAAAGAAGGGCTATTTACTAGCGCTAGATGACTATGTGTTTGAACCTCACATGGAGCCTTTCCTGGCGTTGGCTGACATTATTAAACTCGATATCATGGCATTGGGCCTGGAAGGGCTGGCTGAAAAGGTAGCGAAATTAGCTCCTTACAATGTGAAGTTATTGGCAGAAAAAGTGGAAACAGCTGAAGAGGTAGAAACCTGTCGAAAGTTGGGTTTTGACTATTTTCAGGGCTATTACTTTTCTCGACCTAAGGTTGTTAGCGGTCGGCAGATTACCGGAAATCAGTTGGCGGTTATGCAGATGCTGACGCTACTGAATGACCCAAATGTTAATACCGAAGAACTTTCAGAGCTTATTCAGCAAGATATCGCGGTCAGTTACAAATTACTGCGTTATATGAACTCCGCTATGTACAGTTTCAATAGAGAAATAGAGTCAATCCGAGAAGCCATAGTCATGCTTGGCCTTAGTGCTTTAGTAAAACTGGTCAACATGGTTGCTATTGGCAACATGGATGACATCAACAACGAAGCCTATCGAACCGCGATGTTTCGAGCTCGCATGTGTGAAACCATTGCAGTTGAATTGGGACATAAGCAGGACGCTTCTTCATTTTTTCTGGTTGGACTATTTTCTAATCTTGATGCGCTACTTGGCGTAACGATGGAAAATGTGTTGAAGATGCTGCCGTTGGCCGATGATATTCGCGAAGCGCTAACCGAGCATAAGGGACGGTACGGGGAAACTCTGGCATGCGTGCTGGCTTATGAAGGTGCTAATATTGCTCAATTGCAGAACCCAATTATCGACAATCAGTTGATCGTTGACTGTTATATCAAGGCGATTAACTGGGCCGATAGCGCCTGCGATCTTATCGCCTGAGCGAATTTAACTATAGGTCAGCAATTGACCCTGAAATTCATTCAGTTCGTTAGATTGTTAGTATCAGCAGATATGGAAAAGTCGCCGACTGAATTCAGTCATGGAGTTGGTTGATTTGGTGTCTGTTGTAACCGGGGTTGGTTTAGATCGTGGTGGTCAAGGGGCGCATGCTTGCGATTGTGATTTAGCTGGCGGATATAGAACCAGGCTGGATCTGAGCCGGTAGAAAATCATTTTTCTTGAAAACTAAACAATGACATCCAGGCGTGGAAACGTTAAGCTAACTGAACGGTCGTTAAGTTTTTGGGGTGCTGCCGGTATTTTTTGGTTCTAGTGTCATTATCGCTGGGCCAGAAGTGTCAGGGCAGTAATTAGACACCGTCTAGTAGATGTAACGGAACCAAGATATATGAATATTCCTAAAGAAACAAATATGCACCGCGGTAAAACCCGCGAATCAATCTTACAGTCGGCTGTAGAGTTATTTGCAGAATCGGGTTTCAGCGGTGTTTCTATGCGTGACCTGGCCAGGGCATGTTCCATTACACCTGCGGCGCTTTACCACCATTTCGAAAACAAACGTTCCTTGTATGTGGAATCGATTAAGCATGCATTTTCAGAACGAACCGGTGGACTAGATGAAGTGTTAAATAGATCCGCGGACGGTGAGCAGAGCGTGCGCGGCATTGTCGGCTGGTTTGTCGAGCTGATAGCTGGTGATGTTATTTTTCGCCGGTTATTACATCGGGAATTATTAGATGGTGATGACGAACGGCTGCGACTGATAACCGAACAGGTACTGCAGGCGCCGTTTGAGCGAATTACTGAGAGTCTCAGCACCTATTTTCCGGATGTGGACGCCAAATTTATCGGAATTACAGCGATATCCGCAGTCCTCGGCCACTTTGAGCTGGCGCCGATTCGTAGTTATTTTGGGGTTACCGAAGAAGGCTATTCTCCAAAGGATATTGCTGATCGGGTGAGTACACTATTACTGCAGGGCTTTCATGGGGTTTAGACCGTTATGCCTAAAACAACATTGGATAGTCGGCGCAGTATTTCTGATCCATGGTTGTGGCAGTGATGACTCGCTATCGGTAACTGATCACCAGGTTGCGCAGCAGGTTACCAGCTGGCAAGTAATGGCTGCTTCGGTCGAGCAAGTGTATCGAGTCCCCGGCAATGTGACTGCTGATGATCGGATTCAACTCTCTTCTCGGATTACGGGCTTCATTCAGCAAATTGCTGTTCGTGAAGGCGACCGTGTTGCCCGCGGGGACTTGTTAGTCGAGATAGAGTCTGCAGAAGTAACCGGGGCGATAAGAACCGCAAAAGCTGCACTGAATGCCGCAGAAACTGACCTGGAAGACGCGCGTCGCGATGTCGCAAAATTTGCTGAGTTGGCGCAGCAGGGCAGTTTACCTGCGGATACGCTACGTAAAGCGCAGGTGCGTTTTGACCTGGCCAGTTCACAATTAGTGGAAGCTTCTTCTGCTAGTGAAACAGCCGTGTCTAATCTGCGTTACACCTCAATTCGCAGTCCGGTCGGTGGCGTTGTGATTAGTCTAAATAAGCGTGTTGGCGATCTGGCAACCACCGGCGCACCATTTTATTAATTGAGTCACAGTCTTCTTTGGTGTTCCAGACTTACGTTGCTGAAAAAAGGGTTTCGGCGCTAGCAGTGGGTCAGAAAATTGCAGTGGAGCTGGATGCACTTGAGCGGCCGTTGAACGGTGAAGTCCTGCGGATAGTGCCATCAGGTGATCCGGTTACACGGCGTTTTGAGATCAAGGTTTCCTTGCCAAACACTTTGAATTTATTACCTGGAATGTTTGGTCGGGCCAGGTTTGTGATTGGCGCTACCAACCGGGTACTAGTTGCTCGGTCGATGATGGTTGAGCGTGGCGGCCTTGTTGGGGTAATGGCGATTGTTGATGATCATGCGGAGTTTCGATGGCTACGAATTGGTCAGCAATGGCCTGCGCAGGTTGAAGTCATTGGTGGACTGGATGAAGGGGAATTAATCGTTGCTGACCCGGCCGATGATTTGTTTGATGGGGCGCTGTTAACCGTCGTTACCAAACAATGAGTAGTGCACCATCCAATTCCGCTGGCAATTTGGCCCGGCGATTTGTTAATTCCCGTTTAACACTGCTATTTGTTCTGGGCCTGAGCCTGGCCGGAGTGTTAGCGCTCCTACTGACGCCACGGGAAGAGAATCCTCAGATTGTCGTACCGGGAGTAATTGTCAGTATCGATTTGCCTGGGGCTTCGGTGGAGGAGGTGGAAGCACTGTTGGTCATTCCCCTGGAAGGCATTTTGAGCGAAATGTCTGATGTTAAACATACCTATGCGATCGCTAGCTATTCACGGGCAACGGTGCAGGTAGAGTTTGATGTGGGTCTGTCCAAAGAGCTCGCTTTGGTTCGGGTTTATGACAAGGTTCAGCAAAACGGTCATCGCCTGCCGCCCGGGACCGGCCCGCCCAATGTATTACCGATAGATGTTGATGATATCCCGGTGGTGTCGCTGACATTAAGCTCAGCCAATTATAGCGATTACGCCCTTAAACGAATCGCTGATCGTATGGCTGTGCGGCTTCGCTCCCTGGCAGATGTGTCGGTTGTCAGTGTGGTTGGTGGTCGTGATCGTGAAATTCGGGTCGAATTTGATCCTGAGCGAATGCAGGCGTTTGGTGTCAGTGTCGACCAGGGACTAGCTTTGCTCGCCCAGGCCAACTTGTCTGCTGTGGTCGGCAGTACGGTCCAGCGGGGGAGACGTTCTGCGGTTTATGTCGATGGTCGTCTTGATTCAGCAGCTGCTGTTGCCCGGGTAGTGGTGGGAAGTTATGAAGACCGGCCGATCTATCTGGAAGATGTTGCCGACGTGGTTGATGGTCCACAGCAGGAACATCATCACATGACCCGGTT
>JAESTY010000008.1 GCA_016763355.1 Immundisolibacteraceae bacterium | reverse complement strand
TTGATGACCATACCCAAAGTGAAAAGATTATACCCAAACAAATGTACATAAGAATTATGAACAAGTGGACGAGGGGAAATTGCGAAGCAATTTGGTTAACATATTTAGTTACTTTTGATTAAGTGTCACACCTACTGTCACACCTTGTCACACCTTTTTTTTAATAAAGTGTGACAGCTAATCCATTGATATAATTGACTCTAGGCGATTTGTCACAAATGTCACACCTAAAATTGTTATATATATTAAATATATAATTATTAGCTTGTTTTTCAATTTATTTTTTTTCATGCGAGAAAGTATATTATTTAGGTGTGACAGTGTGACAGTACTATCTATAAGCTTTATTAAAAGTACTTAGAGGTGTCACACTTACTGTCACACCTTGTCACATATGTCACACTTGTTTAGCTATTTTTAAGGTTTTTAAAAGAATGTTAAAAAGGAAAGGAAAAAATTAGGTATAAAAAAAGACTCCAGTGATTATCTTAAAAGAGCCTTTTATTCTTATTTATACTTTTATTCGTTAGGGTAAGTAATCTCTTTTATTTCATCAAATAGGGGGTCGTTTAGATTAAACATATAAAATCTAAACCTCTGGTTGTTTACTCTTAACTGTTTTGTATAGCTTATTTTACTATTTTTATAATCAGGTATAAGAGCTTTATGTTCCCTTAGTAATCTAAGTATTTGAGTTGGGTTTAATCTGCTTAAAGCCTTATTACTTAAAACCATGCTATTAAATAAATTATCAAAGTTGATATATAAAGTATTATCCTCTGTAAATATTTTTTCATTCCTTTTTAATATTGATTCTGAACCGTTCTTTATATTTTGAATATATGATTCAAGGGAGCTAATAAAATGGATTAAAACTTCATCTTCTTCGCTTTGGGAGCATTGCTGATCTCTAGATTCAATTTGACTTAAAGTATACTCTTTAAGCTTGTAGTCTTTTATGAGGGAGCATTTTAAGTATTTATCTATAAAGCCTATAAAAGTAAAGATCAAAGCATAATTGTTTCTAATTCTTTCTAGTATCTCATTGTCTAAGTTGTCTCTAAAGTCATCATCTATTTTTTTATACTCTTCATAAATTGATTTTTTAATATCTTTTCTATGTCTAACTAAGATTTTGAATATATTAGAAAACTGCCCTATATCTTCTGATAATAAATCTTTTAATTCTTGGATTGTTTTTTTAGATTCATCTGTATGATCTTTTTGACTTAAACGAAATGAAATAACTCTTTGTTTTTGCCTATCTTTTTTAAAAACATCATTATTTTGAATAAATAGAATAGATGATTTAATACTACGTGAAAGAGTATTATTAGTGTAATCCTTAGTTGCTTTTGTACCTCCTACCTGTTCATTGTTATAAAGTGTCAGCATTAGACTTTCTAGCCCTCCTAAATCTTTTATAGTTTGGGCTTCTAAGACAGCTTGAAATAAATTAGAACGTCCACCGAGAACCCTATCTAAACCATTTTTTGTATTAGTTGAGGTCATAGCTAAACCTTCTTCATTAATACATTGTATAGCATTTAAAATCTTAGATAGAGTCGATTTGCCTGTACTTGCTTCACCAATCATAGATGCAAAAGGGAAAAAGCCTATTTTAGCTTCTTTTTTAATATCACGATTAAACCAACTAGCAACAGTCCAAGCACACAGAAAAAGTCCTTTATTGCCCCAAGTTTGGTGTATAAGCTTAAATATTTCTTTAGGTGTTTTACCTTCCGTTGGCTTAATACATCTATAATTGACATTAGGTGGCTGGATACAAAAGTCACTTCTTTTAAAATAATCCCCTTTATCTTCTAGGGATATCAAATCACCATTAGGCTCTATCAGAAATTTATCAAAAACAAAGATATCATCATCTTTATATTGTCCTATTTCTTGAGTTCTTTTAACCGTTATATCACTAAGTTTTTTAATTTGATGAAAGAGTGCTTCTGATTCATATTTGCCACCTTGCCAAGTGGCTACAGTATGAGTATTAATACAGTTTTTAAACTTCTGTTCAGTTTCTATATCATTGGGATTTAAGATAAATGTAGTTGAATTTTTCTTTCCTTTTTTATCTTCTTTTATTTTTATTTCTACTTTGTACTCTTTTAAATAACTAACATTTTTTATAATCTCATTATCATAAATACAATGAACATTTAGTATAAAATTACTAATTGGGGTTACATTATAATAAGGTGTAGAACTTTCTTTACTATCTTTCTTATTATTCTTTTTAGTTGAATAATAGATTCCATTGAAAACAAATATTTTTGGTATTGATGTATGATCTAATTCATAAGGAAAAAAGTTTTTTAAGTCTTTCATTTTATTTTGAGCTATTGAATTAATATACTTTTTAGGATTGTTTTCCGTTAGTAAATCAGCATTGATTCTAAGATCACTCATGCTTTTATTTAATAAGGATTCTAGTTTGTTACTTTTTTGTAAGTCATTCCAATCTTTTCCTTTTGGACAAGTAATTGAAGTGGCATTTTTAAAGGTATTACTCCAGTCTAAAAAGGCTTTTTTACCTGATTCATCATTGTCAAAAGCAAGTATAATTTCTTTAAAATCTTTGAGTGATTCTTTGTAATGACTAGCCTTTGAACTAGACGATAATATTGATATTGCTTGATAATCATTTTCACAAAAGGAAAGAGCATCAAAGATACCTTCCGTTATATATAAAGGCTTGTTTGGTTCTAGTGGATTTTTAAGTTTCCAGTAAACACCTTGCATACTTCCTTTAGAGTTAAGTGTTTTATTTTTGAAGCCTTCTTTTGGGTTGAAAATACGTGTATTATATTTGCCATTAGGTAAGTTAAATTGAATACCTATACCTTGAAAGATTTCATAATTTATTTGAGCTAAACATTTCTTAATACCTCTATTTTGAAGGTATGACTCAGGGGTAATATTAGGCTCTTTTTTTACCTTTAAACTTGGAAATACATCATAAACAATTTGTGGTTCTTTACAGCTATTACAGTTAAAAGCAAAGGGACTATCTATTTTAATATAAGCTTTTTGCTTAGAGCAATTTGGACAAATTAAATCATTATAAAATGTTTGATTTTTATAAGACTTTTCACCATATAGATTTGCTTGAATAAGATTAATAATTTGTTCTATTTGTTCGGGTGTATTTTGATAAGAGCTATCCATTATATACAGCTCTTTAAATCAAAAGTGTTTGGTAATCTTGGAATATCAAAAGCCTTGATAATTCTTTCTGCTAAGGATAATTTTTCTTTAAGTTGTTGAACTGAGCTTTCTTGATCTTCTTGAGCTATTAGGACTTTTCTTTTTAGTTCATTGATTAAGACCAGGCACAAAGAATATAAGTGCATTTTAAGTTTAAAACTTAGGGGCTTAGTACCGTTTAATACTTTGTAGGTGTGTTGCTCTGTAATATTGCAAAATCTAGCAATGTCTTGGACTGTAAAGAAGCCCTTTAGTAGTTTTGATAAATGATAACCTTGTTTCATGTCGAAACCTCCATTAATTGGAAGTTACTTAAATACATGTAATTTTTACTAGTAAAAAATATATATCTTTTTACCAATTTTATTACATATTGTTTCATAATATTGTATCATTTAACTTATCAAGGGAAATGAAGAACAATGTTATTTATAATTAAGTAACTTATTTATTTTAAAAAACAGCTTATTAACGACCAATTAATAGGCTTTTTTTTATTCCAAATTATTATACCATTGTTTTGAAATATTGGTAGTTTAATCATAGATTCACTTTATCTTCAAAATAGTTTTTTAATAGAAAATTCCTATTAAATACCATCTAATTTATTTATTAAGATGATAAAACTTATTGTAATACTGTAAACCTTGATGAACACTAGGTTTTTTTACTAACTGTACATAATCTACATTATGTTAACTTTTTAGTTATTTCTAGTAATAATCAGACTTACATAGGTTTTATGCTTGATCTGGTACTACTGCTATTGAGTAATTATGGATAGTGAAATTGTAGAAAATTATGTAGATGCTTTAGATCTGATTAAGTCTAGTCTAAAAAGCTTAAATAAACATGACCTTGAAATGCTTAAGGAAGATCTAGCTGACTTGAATGTAGATATTGATAGAAACATCGAAAGAATAAACAGTAAAAGAAATCTTATCGAAGCTGTTGTTGATCATTAATTTTGTTTTCAAACTTTGGATTAATATAAGACTTTTTCTAGATATCGTTGATTATTTGAAATAAAGAATTATAATGATATTTGACGGAATAAAGTTTGGACCTTTATTCACTCTCAATAGGCAATTACTATATTTGGTGATGGAAACCAGATATTCCCGTTCATTGCGATTGTAGAGCTGTCAAAATTATCATAAGACTCATCTAGCCATTTAGATGAGTTTTTCTTTGCCCTTAAGACATCATTCATTTAATTATATATAACCTACCATAATTGTAACACAAATATTAAACATGTGCTATACTAAAATGAAAATAGTTTAATTATTTTTTTCAAAAACAAGGAGATTAAGAAAAATGAGTTACAAAAAGGTTGAGTTTAACGAAGATTCAAATCTATTAATGTATGAGTTTTTGTTTCAGAAAAAGATAAATTTGGATGAGTTTAGGTTTTTTTGGATTCATCAATATCTGATTTCTTCTGGAAAAATAAAAAAATTAAGTCGTGGGGCAAAAATTATTTTGCCTGTAATTGCAAGATTTTGTTGTAATGAAGAAAATAGCTATGAAATTGAGCAAGATATAATTGCAACACTATCTGGGTACAAATCAACTAAAATGATTAATAATGCAATACAGTCATTAGTAGACAATGAGATATTAATCAAATTGAATAGAAATATAACTATAGGTAGATTATCCAATAAATATAAATTTATAAATTGTTATCCTTATACTAAAGATTTGCTAGAAAAAACTGTTACAGAGGTTTTTACTTTTCCAAACCAAATTATAGATACTGGTATTTGGGCAAAATACTCTTATGAAGAAAAAATGTTGTTACTCTATGTAATAGTATATTCAAAACTAGACTATTTTGAAATTGACCGTATTGGAGACAATAGCTTTTGTACTAATAATTTTCATCTATCCTTAACTATGGATTCTTTAAAATGGATAGTGAAAGCTATCGGATTAAATAAAGAAAAGTTACAAGAGTCTTTGAAAGGTTTAGAATCAAATGTTGTTTTTTTTGAAAACAGTCAGGAAGAGTTTTTGTTTAACATTCCTAAACAAGATAAAAACTATACAATCAAGATCTTTGGAAAAATGGATATAAGTACTCCACTATTTTACAGGGATAATAAATTGCACTTGGTTAACTTTAAAGCTTTCTTAGATGGAAAAGTTGATTGGATTATTTATGAAAAAGAAGATGAAAAGAACTTTAAAGCTATAAGAATAAATAAAACTTGGGTATAGTTTTTTGACTCATTTACTCAGACCAAACCTATTAGAGAAATACTTAAGGAAGATCTAATTGACTTAGGTTTAGAGATTGATAGAAGTATCTTAAGAATAGATAGTAAAAGAAATTTGATTGAAGCTGTTGCTGATTGATTATTGATAATTTTTACCAAGTAAGAACTCCTTTTAAAGCACTCCACAAAACTTTGCCTATTTTTAACCCTACAAAATGTCATCATTTGTCATCATTTCTTAGTAAAACTTTTTATTTAATATATGGTTTTCTAAGGTTTTACTATGTTAGGATTTGTTAGCTTTTCATTTTTGAATACCTATATTTTACTTCAATTAATAAAATAATATCTTTAGTTATGCCGATACTGTAAACACCAATAAACAAAGGGGTTTACATGGAAGAAAGACAGCAAAAGGCAACGTCTGGCACAGATACAGCTCAAGACTGGTTCAACACAAAACAAATATCCTCAATGCTCAACTTATCCAGCAATGTTATACGAAAAATGACCTCTACATATAAGCTACAACTCAGTAATACATTGAAAAAGGGTAAAAAGAACGCAAACTTGTACAACAAAGACTCTTTATACTGTTTACGTAAAATAAGGGAACTTTCTCTTAATGGATTCACTCAGCAACAGATCAAAGAACAACTGTCAGGCTCATCACGACTAAAACAAGAAGATCAGGCACAACAAGGCTCAACTAAGACACAGAGTAATTCTACAGAGTTAAGCCATCATAAAAGAGTTGTGACAGGTGGCGAAGGTCAGGTCAAACTAAAGACACTTTTAAGGGATTTTCGCTCACGTCTTGCACAACTTGAGGAAAAAGAGCAAATTTTAATAGCTGAAATTGATACTTTGAAAGTTAAAAATCTATCATTAGAAGGAGATCAAAATAGTAAACTTGAAGCAATGCAAAAACAAATTGATCTATTAAATATGTCTTGGTGGAATAAGATTAAATTGAAAGCTTTTAAGGGGAAAAAATGAATAAGTGGGAATATAAAAAAGTTGTATTAGAATCTAAAATCACTATAGAAAATGGTCCCGATAATGATGGAAGATTATGTCCCTCATTATTTATATTTAAAATTACTGACGATACGGAAAAGATTTTTAATGATCTTGGTTTAGATGGTTGGGAGCTTACATCATCAAAAAGATATAATTCAAATTCTAGACCTCCAAATCTTATTGAATATATTTTTAAACGAGAAATAAACTTAAGTTAATAATTGCACTAATTCAACCATTTTTAAAGCACTCCGAAAAACTATGACTAAATCTGTCTAGTATACATAGCGAATTAATCCTCTAAAAACTTATTAGGCTCAATTCAATCTTTTGGTGTAATTAAATATTTGGGCCAAAACCGTCACCGTATTTGTACTTAACTTTGAATTATCTAAAAAGTATTGGGGATTTATCGCCAAATTTTTTAGATAATCGCCCTCGGCAGAGAGTTTATTAAATCTCAGATTAGTCCTTTTTGGGGGTTCTTCCACATAGCCCCTATTGTCATATTTTGACAGCTAAAACATGCCTGTCAAAATATGATAGGCATTAAAATACTCAATATATGGCTTATTTAGTGTATTTACAACCGACTTATCACCTTATCCTGAAATGTACAGTTTTCGTCATTACTTAAAGTTCGTACAGACATACTTCATGAGTTAAAAATAATATTTAATATATTTTAAAATGAGTTATTTTAATTAATATACTTTTAACTGTACGTAAAACTACATTATTAATACCTAAAGTAAGTTTTAGATACGGTAATATGTATTATTAGCAAAAATTTTGAGTTTTTGGAAGGTTCAACTTTATTGTCTGTAGATGGGTAGTAGAGTATGTGTTTATGTTGAGTGGTGTGGGGATTATTTATAGAAGGGATTTTATTTGGGATAGTTCTAGGGCATCTAATTCCATTCCGTATAGGGTTACTTTGTCGTATCTTTTGTATTTTTTGATTTCTATTAAGCGTTTGTCGTTGATGCCTTGCCAATTTTTGTTGTCTCCGAAGAACCAAGTGTAATAATTTGGAAATAATCTATAGATATTTACTCTCGTGGCGATTTACACCCAAATGTTGATTTACACCCATCAAGAGTTAAGAAATGGGTAAGGAAAACTGGTGGCATAGGTAAGAAAGGACAATCTTGGAAAAAGAAAGCTTATGGAATGGAGCTTGAAGCTTCTCCTCCTGGTCGATTGATGAGACTTTTTGAGAAGGCTATAAGAAAATATTATTAATGATTATTTTATATTTAATTATATTTTTAGTATAATTAAAATTCTAAACATTATAAAAATGTAATACTATTAAAAAGGATATTTATATGGGAATGCATCACTCTAAAGTTGTTTCAGAAAGTTTAAGAAATGGTAGTCCACATGCTGGAAAAGCAATGGCAAATAGAAAATCATATTTAGCATCTAAAGCAATTAAAACAGAAGAGCCTAAACCTAAAAAAAAATGGTATCAATTTTTTTAAGGAAAAATCTTATGAGATATTTATGGATATTACTTATTTTAAGTCAGACCATTATCGCAAGTAATCTTAAAACAGGTTGGAATTTATGGACAAGTACAATTGCATTACCAGTTACAAGTTTTTTTTCTTTATATCCTTCAACAAAAATAATATGGAGATATGAAGATGGTATTTGGAAGGTCAAAGCTCAGAGTCAAAATGATAGTGACTTAATATCCCCTTTATATCCAGAACTATTTAACATTGAAAAAAATGTAAATTATTGGATAAAATTAGATAGTATCACTAATTTACCAGTTTCTACAATCGGAGCATCTTTTACAAATTTTTCTACTTCTTGTAATACAATATTACAAGAAGGAGCTTCAATAGGAGATGGATTTTATTGGATACAACCAATAAATATTAGTGTACCGATAAAAGTTTATTGCAATATGAGTTATAAAGGAGGGGGATGGACTGTAATAGATTCTGCAACTTCTAGTTTGATTAGAACTGAAAATATATTATTTAAAGGTGATCAAGGTTCATTTTCTCAGTCATATACTCCAGTAAATAAATTTAATTTGGGATCTAATACTATTGTAGAATTTGATTTTGGTATTAAATTTACAGAGTATATGATGTCGTTTCAAATTAATGGAGTAAATAGCTCTGACACTTATGGTTATACTAATGAGGAATTTTTACAAAATACTAATAATATAGGTTCAATAAACCCTTCTAATATTTTAACAGTTTACGAAACAGTAAATATAAGAAGTATTATCGCAGGTCACTATGAAACAGGAATAGACAATTCAACTCTTGCAATTGGAACAAACTTAAAAGTTCATTCTATTAAAAGTGGTGGCCAGTTTGGTTCTAACTTTGGATATAAAGGTTCATATTTTGGCACTTCGGATAAATCAATAAAATTTGACACTATTTTTAAAGATCACTTTATTCAATCTGTATCTTTAACAAGTAAAATTAGAATAAAATATATTTCCGATCGTTTAATTAATGGAGATTTTTCTTCTACTACATCTTTAAATTTTATTGAATTTCTAAATCCAATTTTTTATTTTAGATAAATAACTTTATTGAAATTGATAAGTAAAACGTCAATCAACCGACCAGTCGATTGACGAAATGATATATTTAAGAACCTTAAATATATCATTAGATCTAATGCCTTAGTTGGGTGTAATTAAACATTTAGGACAGAATCCCCACGAAACAGAATATTTGAAATTTGAAGCTTTAGCTTGAAAGCTCGTGACGGATTACTCCCCTTTGTTTAATTTTAACCATCATTACTAAATGAACGAATACTTCCAGAAGTCTTTTGCATGTGGACAACGCAATCAACTAAAAGAGGTCTTCGTCAGATAGCTAAGCTATCTTTTTTTGATTTTAATCAAAATATCGATCGTTGCCAATACAGCTATGTAAATAGTTATTTCTAACATTTTAGTTCCTTCCTATGTAGATAAAGAACCTCTCTTGTAAATTCCACTCACACTTTGTTATCCTAGTTTTGATCGAACCAAGTATTTTGATCTAACCAAGTAACTTAATGTGCTTAAGAGAAGCCTCAAGTTATGACACAGTCCTTCTTTAGTTGATGCTTTAGAAGGACTTTTTTAATTCCTATATAAGTTTAATACCATAGATAGCTCTGAGCGCGCAAACCGTGGCGCAGTGCTACAAAGATGTATTATATTATTATTATCAGAACTTTTGTGGAAAAGCTCAATACAACAAGATCTAGATGGCCTTAAGAATAGAATAACACAAAAGATAAATAGGATGTCGAGTGTCAAATTTTATTAATTATCTAATGCCTTAGTTAAGGGGATTGATGAATCGTAAACCCTTTACCAAAGCGAAAAATATTGAAGACGATTAAGAATAAAAAGCCCTCAAATTATCGTATTTATCAGTTCCCCTTGAACTTGTAATTAGATTGATGACCATACCCAAAGTGAAAAGATTATACCCAAACAAATGTACATAAGAATTATGAACAAGTGGACGAGGGGAAATTGCGAAGCAATTTGGTTAATATAAAGCTTGCTTTATGTTAACCACCGAAGGCTACTGTATTTGTTTGAGTGTTTGAATGTACCTAATAAGCCATTAATTGAATACTCTTGTAAAGGGTGTTTTTATACTAATTACTTTATAAAATCATTACTAATAAGACGATTCATGGTTAAATGAAAAATAAATGAAATATATTTTTATCTTTCAAAAGTACTATTAATAAAGGCTTTTCTCTGTTTTTATTACTGAATTTCAACTTGTACAGTGTTGCTTTATTGGATTTTTGAGGATCTGTGTAATACTATTATTATATATATGATAATAGTTGACCGCTTCCGCGTAAAAAGACTTTTATGGTATTATAAATAACTAACAGAGATGAAAAATCCCTCAAGCAATTACGAGCTGCGAGAGGGAAATATCTCATAATCTAGGGATCTCTTGGATGCGCTAAATTACAGTCTTACAAACTAAGAATAGCAAATCATCGGTAGATATTACAAGTGATTCCTTTTTATAAAGGAGCAATAAAGATGTTTGAATTAACATTTGTATTGGTTTTGATCGCTCTTGTCGATCTTTATCTAACACACAAAAAAGATTAAAAATTACCAACAGCCTGTTGGATTTTTACCAAACCAGTTTTTCCAATTGTTCTATGAGGTTATCTACCACTTGAAGAACATATTCAGTTAAAATCACTCCACTTTTCAAGACAATATAAGCATAATCATCATCAATTCGATTAACCGCTTGTATGTCTTGTAAGAAAGGATCTATTGGGTTTAGAAGTTTGTAAATCATTACAAGTATTTTTCCCTTTTGATATTATCTTAAGTTTAAAAGTTGTGTCCTGAACCCAACTGTTTTTTATTAAAAAAGTTGTACCGGATCTGCAACTTTTTAGATTTTGTTGTTCTCCAGGTACAACATTTTGTTGCTCCTGGTTACAACTTTTTAGTATTCTTCTTTAATTTTATCCATTGCATCAAACAAAGCGTTTAGATCTTCTCTATTTTCGTACATGCTTTTTAAGTCCCACATGTTAAAACTATTAAAGTTTTCTATCAGATCTTTGTTTTTATCGTGTCCAAATATTTCTAAAACCTTCAAGAACTTCAAAAAGGTAGTTACTGACATTGTATGACCATTATTTAGACATTTAGAGAGGTTAAAACGTCAAAGATTATACTCTTTGCAAAATCTACTGAAGAACTTGAATTTCTTCTTTATTCTGACTTTTAAAAAGTGCATTAATTTATTTTGATTCATTGGTTTTACTTCTTCTTGAATTAGTGATTTTTGTTGAGATAATAAATACAAATGATTTTGTAAATATTCTTCAGTAGAAACGTTTTTTCCTAGTTTTTGACTATAATGTTCCATGATCTAATTCACCCACCTTTAGTACAAATTCTCTTCATCAATTCCATCATTTTTTAAATTAGATATTTCAGTAGAAATATCCAAAAGAGCTTGTTTTTCATCACTATGATGTTCACTTAATTCCTCTTTAATTTCTATAATTTCTGCTTTAATTTCATTTAATACAATGCATACTGATTGAATTCCATAACCTATTGAGAAAACTAACGTCCACCCCATAAGTTGAAATGAGCTAATTTTAAATAGTCCAAAAATATCAATTTCATTCATCGATCATCACCCCAAAAATGACTAGTTGGTATTGCCTTTACTTGAACTTCAGGTCTAGGAACTTCAAAAGTATTACTACATCTTTTGCAATCTACTTTGTAATGATGAACTATACTTAAAAAGTAACAAATTCCTTCGTCCTGATAACAGTGAGAACAATACTTATCTCCGATTGCTTTTCCTTGATCATCAGTTTCGTAATAAAAATCTCCCTCTTTTATCAAAGTTTTTTTTGGATTCAATCTTTCTTTTAATTGTTTAATTTCCTCATCTTTTTCTCTTGATTTTTCTTTTAAATCAAAAATAATATCTCTCATGTCATTAGTTTTTTCTCTAAACTCATTAGCTTTATCTCTTAGCTCATCCATATACTTTATGAAAGGTATATTATCTGATGCTTGAGCTAATTTTACGCCATCTTTAACTAAATCTAATATTCCCATTGGGTCTCCTTGTTTGTCTGTAAAATCACTTTTATGAAGTAAACATAAGATTTCTTATGAACAGTTCTTTTTTTTGCTCGTTTTCCCTGCTGTGATCTGTGATAAAGCACCCTTCAACCACTATTTCATACCAAATATCAACTAAAAAGGCATACAATTTTATTGAGTACATTTTTTGTCACCCTTTAATGAAATCGCTGTATATTGCTTTATGATTGGCTTTGGCGGTTTAAGCCAAGGATAAATATTAAACATTATGCCCCCAATACTATTTTTGGATTAAAACTATAATTTGGATAATTATCTAAAAGCGTTGGGAGTATCATTTTTAAGATGTTTTCACTATCGCCATACTGTTTAATCTCTTTTGAGAAAAAACGCTTTAAATCACTATAGTTTTCATTGATATATGCTTTGTCGTAACGGATTCTCTCTAGTTCTAAGGCTTTATTTGCTTGTTTTTGGGCGAACCCTTTCTTTTCTTCATTAAGCCTTAACTCTTTCAGTTTATCCTTTTTATTTTCTTGAGACTTTTCTTTTAATCTGTTTTGTGAATCTTCACAAAATGAAATAAAATCATCCTTTCTAAAAGACTTTTTAGAAGCATTAATTATTAAACCATCTTTAACAATCAATTTACCTTTCTCTTGATCTAAAAGAGCATTAGCAATAATGTATGTAATGTATTCATCACCCAACTGAGCTACTAAGTTTAAATTAGCTTCCTTTCCTTTTTTAAAAAGCCTATTGAAAGTTTTATCATTAATAGAAGTTTCTACACCATGAAATGAAAGTATGTCTGTCCTAGATGGGCTAAACTCAAGCAATTTTAATTTATCAATTAAATTAGAGGATTTATCCTCTTGCACTTCTATCGAATTATATTCGATTATATGATTCGAAGAATCTATAGATATATTATCCGGTTTAGAAAATTTATTTTCTATAAGTAGAGTGTGGTTTTGATGCGTGTTGTTGGCGGGTTTTTCAAGCTCTGAAACTATAGGTTTTATAGGGGTTTCTTGTGGTGCTTGAGTGTCTTTTGATGCGTGTTGTTGGTTTTCAAAAAAAAGCCTTACGTTTTTCTCTATTTTTGTCTCCCATAATCCACAAAATCTATAGTGAGTTGCTAATCCTGTAATACTTAGAATTTTTTCTAAGTATCCATCACGAATAAGAATATTTAAAGCTGATTTAATTTGACCCTCTGTTAAGCCTGTCAGCTTTTGTATTTTAATTCGACCTGTTATTACTTCTCCACGATATAAAAGATACTCTGCTAGTCCTGCAAAGTCTTTTACTCTTCTTGGTGCTTTATCTCCCCAATGAGCTTTTATTTTCAAGTACGAATAAACTTGATAACAAGCTTTAGGAATTAAGCCTAAACAAACTTTATCTTCAAGATCTTGTTGTTGTTCGTAAAAATCTTTCCAAGGTTTTTTTTGTGGTAGTGGTCTAGGGTTATCCAAAACTTCTGAAGGTCTAAATGAAGAGTTCTCATTATTTAAAATAATATTATTCATTATTTTCTCCTTCTGAATTTCTCCAAACTTTTGTAGGAGCAAAAGCACCATTCATTGGGTATTTTTTATGTGGATATTTAGGAAATTTATAATTATCAAAAAGTGTTTTATAATGAAAAATTTCATCCACTATATCTAAATCTTCATACTCATTTAGCACTGCGGATGCAAATCCATATAATAAAATTTCTAACTTGTATGATGGTTTTGCTGTTCCGTTAAAAACTCTACTTATAGTAGATCTATTAACTTCACACATTTTTGCTAAACTTTCTTGAGAGTAAGTTGCTAGTAAAATTCTACGTAAAGGATGTAGAGGATCTGTTTTTGAGTCTCTATCGTGCAAGAGATCTACTTGTTTTCTTTTTTTAGGAATGCTTTGTTCCATGATAACTCCTTAAAGTGAAGCTATAAGAAACCAAAAATATTAGACTTTAGATTTAAAATTATTTACTAAATAATTATGATAAATCTTGTCTTTAGTATTGAGTTTATATTACAATAAGTTCAATATTTGTTAAATATAAGTTTGGTTGCCGCCAGCTTACAAATTCAAAAAATCCATTTTCCCGTCTAAGGAATGGATTTTTTTTGTTCTAAAAATAATTTATGAAACATTTTACATAAATATTTAGAAGTCTTCAACCCTTTATTTCTAAAAAAAACACTGAAATGAACCAAATGCCAAAATAAATAAAAAAATGAACAATCAACTACTGCCAATAGTCGATTGTTCATTTTTTTTTAATTACCTTTAAAAGCCTTTTATCTAAGCCTGTTTAGAGATTTTAATTTTGTTCATTTTTTATATTATAGAGTTGGTTGGTTTTTTTAAATAAATCACTATTTTTCATGAATAAGCTACTATTTAATAGCTTATACAAGCTTAGTTTGTTACAAATACAGTTAACTTAACAAAATATTGATTTTTAATTTATGAACATTTTAATAAAATAAAAAAATAATTTATCTTTTTTCTGAAAACCATTCCATTAACTTAGTTTTATCAAAAAAAATCTTAGCATTTTGAGATTCTCCTGATTTTATAAATGGAATATTCTTATATTTTTTTGATGTCCATCTATATAAAGTTGCTTTTGAAACCATTAAAAGTTCAGATGCTTTATCTGGAGATAAAAGTATAGGGCTATTTTTTTCTTCCATTTGAAATCCATTCCTTAACCTTAACCCACCAAGGCTTATTCATATGATCTAGTTGACTTTGAATAAAATAAAAGCCATGTTTTACGCTTTTATATTCTTCTCTTGTCTTTTGGAGTTCTGTGACCAAGGTGTGAATCGTTAAATTTAACTCTTTTATCTGTTCTGTATGATAATGGTTATCAAACACAACAGACTCCTGTGATCTGTGATCTACTTGTCTTGAAGAAGGTTCTAGCGTTTTTTCTTGTTGTGTCTGCTGTGTTGTACTTGTGTCTGCACCCAAAACACCCTTAATCTGCTTGCGACTACACCCTTCTTGAGTTAAAGACTTGATCTTCACTAAAATAGCCATAGATTTAGGTGTGAACAAGTTGCGATTCTTATTCCCTTTCCTAACCTCTATAAACCCTTTGTAGTGTTGAATATACTTACGTACTGTAGCCTGTGAAATACCTGTGATTCTTTCGATATCACGAGCATTATAGCAATCTTCTACTTTGAACTTCTCTTGTGACTGTTGTGAATTCATAAAACCCTCTTTTTTTTGGGTTATCGACTTAATATAAATCTTTCTTTCTTTTAATTATATCAATATTTAATTAACATAACGATATGTTCTGTAGATGCAATTGCTAACAAATGGAGGGCTCATGTACATGCAATTTAAAAGTAAAGATATTACTATAGGCTTATATGTAGTTTGCTATAGAGCTTTAAAAAGCGATGATCACGGATGGAAAAAAGGGGATATCTACCTTGATATCCAAAAGGAAAAAGGTTTAGGAGATCTTTATCATAGCCAAGATGCTTTACCAGAGATTCAAACTGGTGCTGGTCTACTTACTTATGCTGAAAATACAAGGGCAATTGTAAGTGAATATTATGAAGAAAATCCTAAAATTTTCAGACAAGAGTTTAAAATTGTAAATTTAAATGAAGATACTGTCAGTAGGTTTCCATTGATACATTTTATTCTTAAGAAAACATTTGAAGAGCATCTAGAAATAGTAAATCAAATAGATGAAGCTCAAACAAAATTAGGTGAGAGTTATTGTAAATTAAATACTTTAAGGTTTAAAAGAGAGTATAGAACAGCTTTAGAGGATAAAGTTTTTATGGATTATTATTTGGAAAACAACCCTACTATTGAAGAGTTAATCCAAAAAGATGATTATTGATATTAAACGGGATTCGTTTTTGATTAGCTTCAAAGAGCAAAGTAAGAGCCCTATTGAGCACCTCGCTTCCGCAAGTGATTTGCTCCGAAATGCATTGTTTATCCCCGAAAACGGAAGTAAACGCAAATCAAAATACAATTGTATTTTGATTAAACGAGTTCGTTTTTGACTAGCCCCAAAGAGCAAAGTAAGAGCCCTATTGAGCACCTCGCTTCCGCAAGTGATTTGCTCCGAAATGCATTGTTTATCTCCGAAAACGGAAAGAAGACGACTTGTTTCGAATAAACATATTTCCGTTTTACAATCGTTTCGGATCATATTTGTGCTTAACTTTGAATTATCTAAAAAGGATTGGGGATTTATCGCCAAGTTTTTTAGATAATCGCCCTCGGCAGAGAGTTTATCAAATCTCAGATTAGTCCTTTTTGGGGGTTCTTCCACATAACCCCTATGTCATATTTTGACAGCTAAAAACATGCCTGTCAAAATATGATAGGCATTAAAATACTCAATATATGGCTTATTTAGTGTATCTACAACTGACTTATCATCCTATCCAGATAATACGGTTTTCGCCATTACTTGAAGTTCGTACAGGTATACTTTATGGTTTTTAAATATTATTTAATGTATCTTAAGATTAGTTATTTTAATTTATTTATTTTTATCACGCATAAAGTTGTATTTTTAATACGTAAACTTATTTATATATACGTTAATATATATTATATGCAAAAATTTTAAGTTTTTGGAAGGTTCAACTTTATTGTCTGTAGATGGGTAGTAAAGTATGTGTTTATGTATATAAGTATAAGCCAGAGCGTTTTTCTAAGTATTCAAACTTTACAAAAAGCTTAGTAATCCAATGAAAAAGAGACGAAAAGAAACCTTCTGAAGCTTCTTTAAAGCTTTTGACTTTAGTTAATAAATAAGCCTTCATACAATTGCTTAAAAACCAAATTATCAAACAATTTCAACACCCAGATCTAATGCCTTAGTTAAGGGGATTGATGAATCGTAAACCCTTTATCAAAGCGAAAAATATTGAAGGCGACTAAGAATAAAAAGCCCTCAAATTATCGTATTTATCAGTTCCCCTTGAACTTGTAATTAGATTGATGACCATACCCAAAGTGAAAAGATTATACCCAAACAAATGTA
>JAESTY010000007.1 GCA_016763355.1 Immundisolibacteraceae bacterium | reverse complement strand
GCGGTAAATGCGCGGGCACCATCCAGTTAGCACCGATCACCATACCAATCGCCGAAAGCTCATCTTCGGCCTGAGCGATGCCGAACATTTTTCGGCCGGTTTCTGGATCTACTCGCAGCTGCTCGGCGTACTTGGTATAAGCATCAATGACTGAAGTCGATGGGGTAATCGGATACCAACCGGCAACGGTAGCACCGGCATAAACCGCGCCCAGGCCGACACCACTGTTACCGTCAATGAGAATACGATCACCAATCAGGTCACGCTTCTCGACCTTAACCGACAGCGGACATTGAAAGTATTTGACGGCGTAGTCGTAGCCGGTCTGTAGCGCATCAATATTGGTGGCGATAATTTTATCGCGACCTTTGAACTGTTCACCTAATAACTGGCAAATCACATCGAAATCGATACTGAGCAGCGCACTAAGCGCACCGACATAAATCACATTTTTAAACAGCTGACGATGACGAGCCTGATCGTATTTATCCACCACCATCTGGGTCAGTGGCAGACCGATATAATTAATGTCGTCGCGGATGGTGTGGGGATTTAATGGCTTGGTGGAGTCATGTAACAGATAACCACCAACGTCGACATCGGCGACGTCCTGATCGAAGGTTTGCGAGTTCATCGCCACCATCACATCAACACCGCCACGACGGCCCACATGACCCTTTTCACTAACGCGAATTTCGTACCAGGTCGGTAAGCCCTGAATATTCGATGGAAAAATGTTCTTTGGCCCCACCGGCAGGCCCATTCTAAAAAAGCTCTTGGCTACCAGCGAATTGGCGCTGGCTGAACCGGAACCGTTAACATTGGAGAACCGTAATACCAGCTCATTCACCTGACTCAATTCCGACATATCCCACCTGCCTGTGGCAACTTCAGGATTGATTTCTGCATGTCCCATGCACTGGTAGGACAACGCTCGGCACAAAGGCCGCAATGCAGACAAACATCCTCATCTTTAACCATGACCCGTCCGGTTTTAACCTGTGAGCTGACATAAATATCCTGCTCCAGGTTGGTCGAGGGGGCACTCAAATTTTCCCGCAGCTCAGCCTCAGGCTGATCGGCGGTGAAGGTGATGCAATCGGTGGGACAAATATCCACACAGGCATCACACTCGATACATAACTCGGTACTGAAGACTGTCTGCACGTCGCAATTCAAACAGCGACCGGCTTCTTCATAGGCCTGTTTCAAATCAAAGCCAATTTCAACTTCGGTACTCAAGGATGCCAGGGCCTTCTCGAGCTCTACCTGAGGCACCACACGGCGATTATGAATATCGTAGAGGCTGTTGTAGGTCCAGTCATGCAGCCCCATTTTCTGGCTGATCAGGTTGACGCCCTTGGCGGGACGCTGGTTGATGTCATGCTGGTTACAGAACAGGTCGATTGAGATAGCAGCCGCATGGCCATGGGCCACCGCAGTGATGATATTTTTCGGTCCAAAGGCCGCATCACCACCAAAAAACACTTTCGGAATCGAGGACTGAAAAGTTTCTTCATTGATGACCGGCATATCCCATTCGTTGAACTCGAGTCCACCATCACGCTCGATCCAGGGAAAGGCATTGCTCTGACCGATGGCCACCAGCACATCATCACAGGGGATGATGACGGGCGCTTCGTCGGTAGCGATCAACTTACGTCGACCCTTATCGTCAAATTCAGCCTGTACCTTCTGAAATTTCATGCCGACAAGTTTGTCGTCTTCGATCAAATATTCCAGCGGCTGGTGGTAGTTCAGAAACGGCACGCCTTCGGCCATGGCGTCTTCTTTTTCCCACTCGGAAGCCTTCATCTCGTCGAAGCCACTGCGCACGGTAATGGTGACGTTTTTGCCACCTAAGCGCAGCGCGGTACGGCAGCAATCCATGGCGGTATTACCACCACCGATGACCAGCACGTTGGTACCAATCTCTTCGGTGTGTTCGAAATGAACGTTGGATAGCCAGTCGATGCCGATATGAACATGATTACCAGCGTCTTCGGCACCGGGAATATTCAACCAGTTACCACGGGGTGCTCCGGTGCCGACGAAAATGGCATCGAAATCCTGGTCAATTAGCGCCTGCAAGCTAGTAATTTCAGTACCAAAATGAGCTTTAACACCCATGTTGATGATCTGATCGACTTCTTCGTCGAGCACTTCAACAGGCAGTCTAAAGCTCGGTATCTGGGTGCGCATGAAACCGCCGCCCTGGCGTTCGCGCTCGAACAGTTCAATCTCATAACCCAGCGGCATCAGGTCACGGGCGACCACCAGTGAAGCTGGGCCAGCACCGATCAGTGCAATCTTCTTACCATTCTTGATGGTCGGAATTTCGGGCATGCGCTGGCTGATATCACCTTTGTTATCAGCAGCCACCCGTTTTAGCCGGCAAATCGCAACCGGCTTTTCTTCTACTCGACCACGCCGACAGGCGGGCTCGCAGGCCGGTCACAGGTGCGTCCTAATACGCCGGGAAAAACATTACTGTGCCAGTTGAGCATATAGGCATCGTCGTAACGCTCGGCTGCAATCAGCCGGATATATTCCGGCACATTGGTATGCGCAGGACAGGCGTGCTGGCAATCAACCACCTTCTGGATGAACTCGGGATCTCTGATGTCGCTTCTTTTCACTGCATCTTCACTAGGAGTATTGTTGTTCTGTTCAAAAGGGCCAGTTTCAGTGCCCGGGTGTTAGCCCGTGACAACCGAGAAGCTGGACACGACAAATTTGGCGAGTTCCCGGCGATCCTCATCAGATCTTTTGGGAGCCAACCAAATTCAAGAAATTGTCATCATGCTCTGATAGCCGCTGTATGTAGACTTTGCCAACCTACTGCCAGCAAAAAAAGCCACCGAAAACTCTCTAACGTCCACTGATTACCTATATTCAATCTGGAACAAAGTTTCACCAGGTTTGGTCTGCTTTTTTATCACCGCAGCCATTCCTCAGAACCCCTGTTAATCGACCCAAAACCCTGTTGCAAATTAACGGCGTAATTTAAGTCTCTGCGAGAGCTCAGGTCAACCCATTTTCGACCCAGAATTCACTCTATTTAAATGAGCGGGAATAAGGGCTGAAACGCTTTTTCACCGATACCGAGTAAAACAGGCAAAACCCAGGTTTATTGTTTCGATTACGAGCCTCATCAAGAATTCACTTTCCAGCAAACTAATGCCCAAAAACGGCTGGATAAACGAGGATTACGCTTGTGGTCTCCAGTCGGCAAGTTCGCGCAGTACTGAAGTCGCAAAAGCACCAGAAGGTAGTGAGAATTCAACGATCAAATCCTGCTCCTGTTCTTGCTCCTGCCAATGCCATTGAAGATCTGCCAGGTTCAGTTGTAAAGGTCGTCGTTCCTGACGTAATCCGGCACCGACTAAGCCGGCACATATTTCTGCAAACTCAATCGGCAGCTGATTCTCCAACTTGCCAATCTCACCAGTGGCAGGACTGTCTCCCTCACCCCACATGGGACCACTAATAAGCACATCGCCGCTCGATAGCCGCTGTTGAATCGTTTCATCGATCTCATCGGCCACAAAAAAACTACGACTGCCGGCCAGCATCATCACTTCACCGGCTTGCGGTGTCTGCCAGTTACCCTGCTTTACCCGGGTC
>JAESTY010000046.1 GCA_016763355.1 Immundisolibacteraceae bacterium | reverse complement strand
GTTTGTGAGCTCTGGTCCTGGGCTGGTGTAAATCGCCCCTGCGTCGCCGGCGATAATCGCCAACGAGGCGTGGTGGTGGCCCACGAGGATGTCATCGAATCTCTGCTGTAGCGGGGTTAACAGGTCATCCGCCTTGCCGGTTGCCAGGGCTTGTTCCACCGCCGTTGCGATAATGTTCAGCTCGTTGGTGTCGCCTGCCTCAAAATGGCGCTCCGCAGATTGGCTGATTACCCAGCCAAACACCGGAAAAACAATCGAAGCCGCTATCGCAAACAGCAAAGTGAGTCGCAGCGCTAGCGATAGGGGCCGCCTCATTGCGTTGTTAAACCTTGTTTGGAACATCAAGCAGGTAGCCCATACCGCGCAATGTCTGGATCAGTTTGGGCTCGAAATCATCATCGATTTTTGCCCGTAGTCGCCGGATAGCCACGTCAATGATATTGCTATCGCTGTTGAAATTCATATCCCAAACCAGCGAGGCGATCAGCGAACGGGTTAACACCTCGCCCTGATGGCGCATGAACAGTTCCAGCAAGTTGAATTCCTTGGCGGTCAGCGAGAGTCGTCGGCCAGCGCGGGTAACCCGCCGCCGCATCAGGTCAAGTTCCAAATCGGCAACCACCAGTCGGGTTTCTGCCACCGGGGCGGTTGCCCGGCGTAGCAGGGTGCGCACTCGCGCCAGTAACTCTGCAAACGCAAAAGGCTTGACCAGGTAATCATCGGCACCGAGTTCCAGCCCTTTGACGCGATCATCGACATCACCACGGGCGGTTAACAACAGCACCGGTACCTGGTGACCGGCATCGCGCAGTGACCGCAGGATGCTCCAGCCGTCGACCTGGGGCAGCATCACATCCAGAATAATCAGGTCGTAGGTTTCGGTCATCGCCAGGTGCTGGCCGTCCCGGCCGTTACGGGCCAGCTCTACCGCAAAGCCGGCCTCGCTGAGCCCCTGACGAAGGTATTCGCCGGTCTTGGTTTCGTCTTCGGTGATCAGGATTCTCATACTTATTGCAACCGTGCTGTTGACCCTGGTTGATTGTGTTTGGTTTTGGCTAAATTAGCGCTGGTAACTACCCAGTCCACTGACGAGCATTTTCAAGCAGTCCGGTGAGCACCCTCAGAGCATAGGCGGCTATAGCCAGTGATCGCCCAGTGCTCAGTTAAACAGAAAATAGACTAGCTCAGTGTGGTGACCAGTGCGATGACGCCGGGATTACAAAATTGTAATGTTTGTGTCATCGCTGCGACAGGTGACCGCCGCTACAGTAGCCACCAGGCAAATTACCGGGTAGTTATCTTTAATGTCCGGCATCGGGCCAACGCTTGGTTATAGGTCCCTCGTTCCAGCGGCCCCGTTAATCGATCCTCTGTTAATTAATCTAAGGACAGCAATATGACCCACCCCCTGGCAAGGCGCAGATTTCTACAGGGCGCAGCCGCCAGTGGCTTGCTGTTGGGCCTCTCCCCTAAATTTTCGCCGGCCTGGGGGCAGGAATTTGCCACCACGGTTACTGGCAGTGCGCCGGTCCTTTCCGGCACAGAATTTGACCTGACCATTGCCCGGACCCTGGTCAATTTCACTGGCGTACCTCGGGTCGCCACCACCATTAACGGGTCAATTCCCGCCCCTATTTTACGGTGGCGTGAAGGCGATACCGTGACCCTGCGAGTGACCAACCGGCTTCCGGTATCAACTTCAATTCACTGGCATGGGATTATTCTGCCGTACCAGATGGACGGTGTGCCTGGCGTGAGTTTCGAGGGTATCGCCCCGGGGGAAACCTTTACTTATTGTTTCAAGGTGCAGCAATCAGGTACTTACTGGTACCACTCGCACAGTGGTTTTCAGGAACAGACTGGCATGTACGGCACGATAATTATCGACCCGGCGCGGGGTAATCGTATCCGGGCTGATCGCGACTATGTGGTGCAGTTGTCCGACTGGACCGATGAAGACCCGATGGCCGTATTCGCCAAGCTTAAAAAACAGAGTGATTATTACAACTTCAATCAACTCACGGCCGGTGATTTTTTAGAGGATGTTGCCAGTGAGGGCGCCCGCGCCGCGCTAGACAAACGCAGTATGTGGAACCGAATGCGGATGAATCCGACCGACCTGGCGGATATTTCGGCGTATACCTACACCTTTTTGATGAACGGCACCCCGCCAGATGGTAATTGGACCGGGTTGTTCAGCCCCGGGGAAAGAGTCCGGTTGCGCTTTATCGGCAGCGGCACCCAAAGCTTTTTTGATGTGCGTATCCCCGGGCTAAAAATGACCGTGGTGCAGGTCGATGGGCAGGACGTTGAACCCATAACGGTTGATGAATTTCGTTTTGGTCCGGGTGAAACTTATGACGTGATTGTCGAACCAGAAGGTGATCAGGCCTACACGATTTTCGCCCAGGCGATGGATCGCACTGGCTTTGCTCGGGGTACGCTTGCCCCCAAATCCGGCATGGCCGCTGAGGTACCGGCACTGGACCCACCTGAATGGTTGACCATGACCGACATGATGGGTGGCATGGGTGGCGGCCCCAAGACCATGGGGCATGGTGGCCACGCCATGCACGGCGGCATGAAGATGGACCCCAATCCTGTTCATGTCCGGCACGCATCATCTGAATATGGTCCAAGTGTGGATATGCGGGTTGATAATCCGCGAACCAATCTCGACGACCCGGGTATTGGTCTGCGTAACAATGGCCGCCGGGTGCTGACCTATGCTGATCTGCACACCCTCGGCGGGCCGCTGGACAGTCGCGATGCAGAACGCGAGTTAGAGCTACACCTGACTGGCAACATGGAGCGTTACAGCTGGTCGCTGGATGGGCTCGAATTTGGCAAGTCGACGCCGGTGCATTTTCGCCATGGTGAACGGCTGCGGGTGGTGCTGCACAACGACACCATGATGACCCACCCGATGCATCTGCATGGTCTTTGGAGTGAACAGCAAACCGCCGATGGTGAGTTCCTGGCCCGACGCCACACCATTAGTGTGCAACCGGCTCAGCGGGTGAATTTTCTGGTTACCGCCGACGCACTGGGCCGCTGGGCCTGGCACTGTCACCTGCTTTACCACATGGATGCAGGCATGTTTCGCCAGGTAGTGGTGGCATGAGCGGGCACTGTTTCAACCACAACAGGCGGCCCACCATGAATAGCAAAATTACTCTGGTGGTCCTGGTGCTGGGAATACAAGCCCTGTCCACCGTTATGGCAGAGGAGTCCCACCGGGGCCACATGGGGGCCTCCATGTCATCTACGCAGGTACCTGCCACCAAAACCGGCGCGCCCGGCAACGTCAAATCTGCTGATAAAACGGCCATGGCCAGCAGCACTATGGCGATGGCGTCGATGCAGGGCGGCGAACCCGCGCCCGATAGTCGAGATCCCCATGCCTTTGCCGACGGTTTTGATTTTGGGCCCTACCAATTAGTGCTGGCGGACACCCAAAATTTTGGCTCGCTGCTAGTGGATAACCTGGAGACTGTGCGCAGTGATGGCAATTCATCCACGGCTTATGACCTGCAGGCCTGGTACGGCCGCAGCTATGACCGTCTGGTGCTCAAGGCGGAGGGTGATATCGACGGCAATCAACTTGAAGACGCGCGTAGCGAGTTGCTCTGGGGCCACGCGATTAGACCTTACTGGGACGGCCAGATCGGCTTGCGTTACGACAGCGGCGAAGGACCCAACCGGACCTGGCTAGCGCTCGGTGTACAGGGGTTGGCGCCCTACTGGTTTGAGGTCGATGCGACCGCTTATGTGGGTGAAAACGGCCGCACCGCATTGCGCCTGGATGCCTCTTACGATCTGCTGCTGACCCAAAAACTCATTCTTCAGCCACGGCTCGAAGCTGACATTTACGGCAAGAATGACGCCGCGCGTGGTCTGGGTAAAGGTCTGTCTGCGATGACCGCACAATTACGCCTACGTTATGAAATACGTCGCGAATTTGCGCCTTACGTTGGCGTTGAATATGCGCGCAGGTTTGGTAAAACCAGGGATTTCGCCGCCGCCGCAGGTGCCCATACCAATGATGTGCGCTGGGTTGCCGGACTGCGATTCTGGTTTTAGGGCAATTTTCTATCGATTTTATAGCACTAACTGTTTTCTTATCATCTTTTGCAGGAGTTTCATTATGAACAGACCCATTACCCGGCTCTTGACTGGCGCCCTGCTGGTTACGCTCTATACCACGGCAGCTCTGGCCCATGACCCGAGTGCACACCAG
>JAESTY010000045.1 GCA_016763355.1 Immundisolibacteraceae bacterium | reverse complement strand
GGCGGCTTTATTGGTGAAGGTGACCGCGAGAATGGCGTAGGGAGAGAGCCGTTCAACCTCGATTAACCAGCTGATGCGGTGGGTGAGTACCCGAGTCTTACCACTGCCGGCGCCGGCTATAACCATCAGGGCCGGGGCGGTGCTGGTGACTGCCTCGCGTTGGGGTGGGTTGAGGCCGTCGAGCAGGTGGGTCAGATCCATGGGTTAGATATACCGGGACAGAGGTGGATGTCAGAGCGGCTATTGTACGATCTTGATTCGGCTCTGGGCGCTGGGTTCGCCGGTTGGGTAGTGATTATTAAGCAGTCGTAGTTGCTGTTCGGCATAGCTGTCAATCGGACTTTGTTTAGCGAACCTGGCATAGCGACTGCCTGCAGAGGCGGTAGTGATTTTTAGGTGTAGTGGCTGGGCGAGTTTTCGCTCGGCATTGCTTAGTCGATGCAAACTTTTTGCGGTGCTCAGGAATAGCTTGTCGATTTCAATTGCTTGGGCTTCATTGACCGCTGCGCCGACAAAGATGAAGGCTTGCTGGTCGAAGTAGACCACGCTAACTCGACCCAGTCGTTTACCCTGAGCAGTTTTTAGTTGGGTTAGCCCGGTATAACCCTGTAGCCCGTGGCTGCTGATGACTTTTCCCTGGGTCAGGTGCTTGATTCCGAGGCGCTCGATAATAAATTGTTGTGGGTCAATACGCCGATTGATGTCGTCGACCCGTAGGGTAATTTGGGCGTCGCCGTTATTGGCAATCGCAATCAGTCGGTCGGGCAGATTCTTAATCGCCCAGTTGGTTGGAAAGGTGAGTCCAAACCCCATGTCCGGGTGGTAAAAATTTCTGCCGCGCCGAATCCCCTGGGCCGCACTGTCGCCAAATACCAGGCCATCGATTTGATTTAGAAACGGTTCGCGGTTGATTGTTGGAGTGCCGTCCACGACCAGGTGTTGAGCCTGGGCCACCACCTGCTGAAGGCGGGTGTCGTGGGTCGGGTGGCTAGAGAACAGGCCGTGATAGCCCTGATGTTCTCTGCCTTCGGCCTGGGCTTGCTGGCGGCCAAATTCGTCCTGGTTTTTTAACACCGATATGACGGCGATCATCGCCTGCGGATCGCTGCCAGTTCGTGCCAGATATTCGGCACCAAGGCGGTCGGCTTCGAGCTCATGCTCGCGGCCGTACCCACTTAGCAGGGCGTTACTGAGTAATCCATAAAGGTCTGAGGTTGCGCCGTTGCCCAGTTCTGGGATCAGTATGGAAGCAATGGTGTACCCCAATCCTGCGGCGGTGGCAGCAGTTTGCTGGCGAACGCCGTGGCGGGCGGTGACATGACCGATTTCGTGACCGAGTACCGCAGCCAGTTCGGCTTCGCTGTTGAGATAGGCGAGTAGCCCTCGGGTGATATAGATGTAGCCGCCGGGCAGCGCAAAGGCGTTGATGTCGGTGGAGTCCAGTACGGTGAAACGGTAGATCAGCCCGGAGCGGTGGCTCTGGTTTGCTAGTTCGGTACCAATGCGGCTGACATAGGCCTGCAACTCGGGATCATCGTATATGCCGTATTGAGCGATGATTTTCGGATGACTTTGACGGCCTGCGGCGATCTCCTGAGATTCGGACATCAGCACCATTTCGCGCTGACCACTGACCGGATTAACAGCGCAGCCCGTGATCAGTGATGGCAGAATTAACAGTAGTGAAATAAGTCGTTTTTTCATGGCTGCCATTCTAACCCTGCGGGGTGCTTGATTTTCATCTGTAATGGTTTTTGGTAGGCATGATCCTGTTGCTTGGCCGCATTGCGGGCTTGATGCAGCCAGCCGCTGACAACCAACGTGTGACCCAAAAGTTGTCGGGGGTCATTGGCGCCGGGCCAACCAGGTTTTAGTGGCTGAAGAAAATAGTCCTGCCAATGTTGTTTGTTGATACGGACGGCCAGGTGTTCGCCAAGCACCAGGTAGTGATATTTTCGGCTCTGGCTAACTCGGTTAACCTGCCCGCTGATACGCTGATAGCCAGGTGTATCGGTGCCAGGTCCTATTTTAGATGCTGGGGTTATCGCGTATCTAGGGTGATTCCAGATACCTAAACCTTGGTTACGAGCATGTTGCTGAGCTGTCAAATAGCAGGCAGCGGAGGCGGTATTGGGTGGTATGACCAGAACAGTGGCCAGGCCCTGTTCGACCAGGAGCTGACCGGGGTTGCGACCATCGATCATTGCTAGGTGCGCAAGTAACCGTTGATAACGATCGTGACGCTGTTGATCGAACTTAAGCTTTACCCGGGTTCCGGCAGGTACCAGTGATTTGAGGAAATTTCTGGCTTCCTCAGCGAAGGGTTCGGAGCTACCGTGTTTGTGATCAATCTCCGGGGTATTGATGCCCAGTAACCGAACTTTGCGGCCGTCAGTCAGGTGGACCGTGTCGCCATCGATTACCTGTTTGATGATGCCCTGGTCAGCAACCGCCAGTGGTGGACAGGTTGATGCTGAGCTGGAACTGGCGAAAAACACGCAGACAACAAAAAAGGCGCTCGTAAAGAGCGCCTTTTTAGAAAACTTTGCTTCCGGGTCAAATACTGGCCGTTCTCGAACCACTGAAAAGCCAATATTTGATCGGCTCTGTTCAGTGTTAGTGCTCGATAGCTGAATCCAGCGTTCGACCCACCTCAGGTTTGTCAGAGGCAATGCCGGACTTCGGCAGTAGGCTTTACTGCTGGTAACGGCGGCGGAAACGTTCCACCCGGCCTGCGGTATCAGAGATTTTCTGTTTGCCGGTGTAGAAGGGATGACAGTCGGCGCAGACATCCAGTTTCAGATCTTCGCTGCTGAGAGTGGACTTGGTTTTAAAGGTGTTGCCACAACTGCAGGAGACGTTGATTTCCCGGTACTGAGGATGAATTTCAGGTTTCATGATGCTGCTATTCCGTAGGTTTGGGTCTTGTTTACGTTGGCGTTGGATTAATTACTAATGCCAATGTTAAGTAAAACGATAGGGTCGCTGTCTGCTGAAAGTTCATGATTGGTCAGCTGGCAGCGGGCGGCGAATGATACGTGATAGACCCTGCGGCGACAAGAGCTGGTCGCCGCAGGTTTATGATCTTTAATGATCAGGCTGTATTAAAACGGTGAACTAGCCCAACAGTTCTGCTACTGCAGCCTTTTCTTCGAATAGTTCGGCGGCGGTTGCATCCATACGTGCACGGCTGAAATCACTGATTTCGAGTCCCTGGACGATGGAATATTGTCCATCTTTAATGGTGACTGGGTAAGAGTAGATGATGCCTTCGGCAATACCGTAGCTGCCATCGCTTGGAATCGCCATGCTGACCCAATCACCTTCGGCGGTGCCATAAGTCCAGTCGCGCATATGATCGATGGCGGCTGATGCGGCTGATGCGGCACTTGAATTACCGCGGGCTTCGATGATGGCAGCGCCGCGTTTTTGCACGGTAGGAATGAAGTCATTTTCCAGCCAGCTCTGCTCTAATGATGGTGCAGATCCGCTTACCAGTACCTGCTCGGTATCCGGGTACTGGGTAGATGAGTGGTTACCCCAGATGGTCATGCGTTGAATGTCGGTTACCGGGGTGCCGGTTTTATCGCTGATCTGACTTAGCGCCCGGTTGTGATCAAGGCGGGTCATGGCGGTGAACTGGCCTGGATCTAAATCCGGTGCGTGGGACTGGGCAATTAGAGAATTAGTATTGGCCGGGTTGCCGACTACCAGCACGCGAACATTGCTGGCAGCGTGGTCGTTAAGCGCTTTGCCCTGAGGTCCAAAAATCTGGCCATTGGCAGCTAGCAGGTCTTTGCGTTCCATGCCAGGACCACGAGGCCGAGCGCCAACCAGTAGGGCGTATTCAACGTCTTTGAATGCAACATTGGCGTCGTCGGTCGCAACGATGTCCTGCAGTAATGGAAACGCACAATCCTTTAGCTCCATAATCACCCCTTCGAGGGCTTTCAGTGCGGGAGTGATTTCCAGTAATTGCAGAATGATCGGTTGGTCTTTGCCGAGCATGTCGCCAGCGGCGATACGAAATAGCAGGGAATAGCTGATCTGGCCAGCACTGCCGGTGACAGCAACACGAATAGGTGATTTCATTTTTTATCTCCGAAAAAAGGCAGTCGGGGTTGGCTGCTCTGCAACCAAAGGCCGATCTGTCTGGTTATGGTGACCATAACGGTTGAACTTATAGGGGTTAAAAAAAAGCCCGCTGCATTGCGGGCCTTAGTTGTTTAACTTTTCATTGATGCAAAAAATTCTGCGTTGGACTTGGACGCTTTGATACGGTCGAGCAGAAATTCGGCTGCGGCCAGTTCATCCATTGGATGCAGTAGTTTGCGTAAAATCCAAATTTTCTGTAGCTCGTCTGCGGCGATCATCAGCTCCTCGCGGCGGGTGCCGGAGCGGTTGATGTTGATGGCCGGGAACACACGCTTTTCAGCGATGCG
>JAESTY010000006.1 GCA_016763355.1 Immundisolibacteraceae bacterium | reverse complement strand
TCAAATTCACCCCTGAATTTTGCGCCCGCAACCAAAGCGCCTAAATCTAGGACTAAAAGTTTTTTCGATTTTAAATTTTCTGGAACGTCCCCGTTAATAATTCGTTGCGCCAAACCTTCAACGATTGCCGTTTTACCAACCCCAGGTTCACCAATTAACACCGGGTTGTTTTTGGTACGTCGCTGTAAAACCTGAATCGCCCGACGAATCTCCTCGTCTCGTCCAATCACCGGATCAAGCCTCCCCAGGCGGGCCCTTTCGGTTAGGTCCAGCGTGTATTTATCCAACGCCTGTCTGGTTTCTTCAGCACTTTCACTACTGACTTTTTCGCCACCGCGCACGGCGTTTATCGCAGCATTCAGACCAGCCTCCGTTGCTCCAGCCTGTTTCAACGCCTGACTAGATGGACCAGAATCATCGATAACCGCGAGCAGAAAGAGTTCGGTAGCGATGTAATCATCACCACGCTGCTGGGCATATTTATCAGCTAGATTTAAGCAACGACTCAATGACTGAGACAACTGTAGGTCACCACCAGCACCGGCAACAGTTGCCATAGATTCAAGTTGTTTACCCAGATCACTGCGTAACCGATCAACATTGATTTCAGCGCGAGCAAGCAGAGGTCGCACCGCCCCACCTTGCTGATCGACTAGTGCAATCAATAGGTGGACCGGTTCTATAAATTGATGGTCTTGAACCAACGCCAAACTCTGAGCGTCGCCCAGAGCGCTTTGAAATTGGCTGGTCAGCTTGTCCATGCGCATCACGCGACTCCTATCGGTTTTAACACCTGCCTCTACCGAGAATCAGGTTATCTACCCCTCTAAATGGGGCGAACCGGAGCAGAATCAACTCAGAGCATTAGGAAGCTTTATTAATTGAACGTTAAACCGGCGAGTCACTGAGCGGGGCAGACCGATTTTAAGAACCTGGATATCTCCAAACGAGACTTATCGAATTAATTTTAAACTTGCGATCCCAGGCCATCTAATACCAGGTTAACCGGACTAACCATGCCAATCACTTCGCCATTTTCGACTACCGGTGCCCGGGTCAGCGAATGGTTGGAAAACAGCGCCGCACAATAGCGAATATCCATCTCAGCTTCGACCTTAATCACCGGTTTCTGCATAATTTCATAGACGTTGATGCGCTCCGGGGAGCGCTCTTTGGAGAGCACCTGACGGGCAATGTGCGACACCAGAATCATGCCCCACTCATCATAGTCATGGGATTTTTTAACCATCAACACCGAGGTTTTGACATTGAGCATTTCCCGCAATGCTTCAGCCACGGTTCGCATACTATCGATCCAGTGCACATCACTGCTCATCACTTCGCGCACGGTTATCACTTTGCGATCATTCATATTTTATCCTCCACCACCGCTGTTAATTCTTCCATCTGATGGACCACGCCCACCGCATCTTCAACATCTATCTGGAAAGCAATTCCGGTTCCAGGTTTGGTGTCGAACTCACCCACTTCGGCGATGTGTTCAAGCACACCACGGGCCAGATGCTCTTCAACCAGCATCAAAATCACATCTCGCCGAGCATCCAGAGAGAGACCAAAAAAAGTCGATTTCTGCTTTATTCCTTCACCGCGAGCATTATTAATAACGGTTGCCCCTTTGGCACCATACTCCCTCCCGGTGGAGAGTATTCGCTCGGTTTTATCATCATCAACCAGGGTGACGATCATTTTAAATCGCATCCTTCTTCTCCTGATAAGTTTTGTTTAACACCTATTATTTAGCATCCAACTCTGCCTTTAGACCCGCAAACTGGGCGTAAGCAAGTACCGCAATAATTGGAAAAAGGCTGGCGAAAGCGATCAACCCAAAACCATCTAATACCGGATTGCGCCCAGGAACCGCGGTCGCTAACCCAATACCCAAAGCGGTTACCAACGGCACTGTTACTGTCGATGTCGTGACTCCACCGGAGTCGTAAGCTAATCCGATAATGGCCTTGGGTGCAAAAACAGTCTGTAGCATCACAATTAGATAGCCACTAATAATGAACCAGTGCAATGGCCAGCCGATAACAATACGAATCGATCCCAGCGCAATTCCAGTTGCGACGCCAATCGACACGGCTAAACGCAGACTCCAGGGGTTAATCGAGTTTCCTGACACCTGCTGCGCCTTGAGTGCCACGGCTATTAACGAAGGTTCGGCCAGAGTTGTCGCGAAACCCACCGCACCTGCAAATAGGTAAATCCAGTAATAGTGATACCAGCTCGAATCCGGATTAGCGGCCACCGGATCGGCCAACTGACTGGCCATCAACTTGCCAACCGGGAATAAGGCTTTTTCCAGTCCGGTTAGAAATAACGCCAGCCCAACCATGACATAAAGAAACCCGAACAAGGTACGGCGTAAATCATGAATGGGACGGCGAATGACCAGCAGTTGAAAACCGGCAATCACCGCAACAATGGGAATCACATCACCCATCGTGCCCAATAAGGTCGCGAACAGGGTCTCGATCAAATTCAATGCACTAACATCCCATAGATCATCACAAACATAATGGGAAAAAGTGAGGCGAAGGCGATCAGTCCAAAGCCATCCACCATTGGGTCTCTGCCCTTAATAGACGAAGCTAAACCGATGCCCAACGCAGTCACCAGCGGCACAGTCACGGTCGAAGTGGTGACCCCCCCCGAGTCATAGGCGATACCAATAATATCTGCCGGAGCGAACAGGGTCAGTATTCCAATCAGCGCATATCCGCCAATAATCAATAATGGCAATGACCAATCGAGCAATATCCGTAATACCCCTAAAAAAATCGCCACGCCTACTGATAGTGCCACCGTGTAACGCAAACCCTGGGAATAACGATCAAGACTCTCCAGGTCATCCGGTATTAACCCACCAGTGGCAGCAACCCGAGCCGCTTCTTCAGCCACCGCAATTAGGCTGGGCTTAGCGACGGTGGTACCAAAGCCCAATCCAAATGCGAACAGTAGCAACCAGAATAGACTACCTTTACGCGCAAAATCATGGGCCAGGTTTTCACCTAACGGAAACAGGCTCATTTCCAGGCCTTCGATAAAAAAAGCCAGGCCGGCCACTACCAGTAACGAGCCCACCATCAAGTCGGCGACCTGAGGAAAGGGCTGGCGTAATACCAGCAGCTGAAAAAACAGAATCACCCCGATAATTGGCAACAGGTCCACAAACGCGCTGGCAAACTGTTTAACAAGACGATTGGATCGGAAATTCATACCAGCGGTTTACCAGAGTTTTTTTAAAGCATTATTAGTAGAGGTTGGTGTCAGGTTAGTTATTTTAAAAGGCCCAACAACGCTCTTGTTTAAACCTCTGAATCAGAGCGGTCGAACCAAACAGAATCAAATAGCTAGAATAAAAAATCTGCAATTTCCTGGATCAGTTCTCTGTCGCTCAGGCTATTATTAACACCATGGAAACAATAACAGAAACCATGACTTACTGGAGTGGTTGGCTATCCGGGATACTTTGGGGGCCAGTCACATTAGCCGTGCTAGTGACCACCGGTATTTTTCTTACCTGGAGTAATCGGTTTATCCAGCTGCGCCGCGTTGGCGAAGCTGTACGGATCACCGCAGGCAAGTTTGATAGCGGCCAGTCGGCCGGACAAATTAGCCATTTTCAGGCATTAGCTACTGCGCTGTCGGCCACCATTGGCACCGGTAATATTGCTGGTGTTGCTACCGCCATCGCGCTTGGTGGGCCAGGCGCTGTGTTCTGGATGTGGATCACTGCCGTGTTTGGAATGGCGACTAAATTCACCTCAGTAACCCTGGCACTGCGCTACCGCGAGATTGATCAGGATGGCCAGGTAGCTGGTGGCCCTATGTACACCCTGCGCAATGGGCTGAAAATGCCGCGACTTGGCGGCCTGTTTGCCCTGTTTACGGTATTGGCATCCTTTGGGACCGGTAACATGGTGCAGGCTAACTCGGTGGTAGATGGCCTCAGCTACGCCTTGCCCGACCTATTGGGTCAGCAAAATTTCTCACTGGCTGGCTTACCCATAACGCCATCTCTACTGATCGGATTAATTCTCGCCCTGGCGGTCGGTGCGGTGATTCTGGGGGGCATTCGCCAAATAGCTAAAGCAGCTTCACTAATAGTGCCGTTTATGGCGGTGATCTATTGCGTCGCCGCGATGATTATTTTAGTAATTCATGCAGCTGAAATTCCCGCTGCTTTTGCAACCATTTTCGACCTGGCGTTAAACCCCTCAGCAGCTGGCGGTGGTGCTATCGCCGCTGCTATGCGCTATGGCATCGCGCGAGGCGTGTTTTCAAATGAAGCCGGACTTGGTTCATCACCGATTGCTCATGCGGCTGCCTCTACCGACGAACCGGTGCGTGAAGGGCTGGTCGCCATGCTGGAACCACTGATCGACACACTGGTGATCTGCACCATGACCGCCCTGGTGATTATTATCAGCGGCCAATGGGGGGATGCCCGCCCACAGGAGCTGGAAGGCGCGGCCCTGTCTGCCCATGCATTTTCGTTAACCCTGGGTAATACCGGCAGCCTTATCGTCGGAATTAGTCTGACTATGTTCGCTTTTTCAACCATCATCGCCTGGTCCTATTATGGTGACCGTGCCGCGAGTTATTTATTGGGTGAAGTTGCGGTGTTGCCCTATCGAATCATCTACGTCTGCCTGGTGGTGGTTGGCGCTACCATTCCTCTACGTCTGGTATGGAATCTGGCAGATATTGCCAACGTACTCATGATTGCCCCTAATCTGGTCGTGCTCTGGTTGATGGCTGGCAAGGTTAAAGAGATGAGCGACGACTATTTTCGACGTATGAACGATGCAAATTCCAACTCAAATAATTAAGGTTCCTTTTGAAAACTGATTCACTGACCGCTGCCAGCCTTTTTGAGCAGGTACAGAACGCGCTTTCGGAAGATATAGGTGCAAGCGATCTGACCGCAGCTTTGATTCCCGCCGAGAAGCAAATGAAAGGCCGGGTAATCGCCCGGGAACCGGGTGTTCTGGCCGGCTCTGAATGGTTTAACGAAGTTTTTCGCCAGGTTGACCCAACAGTGACTATTACCTGGTTAGCTAGCGATGGCGATCTGCTGACAGCGAACCAGCCGCTTTGCACCCTTGAGGGTCCAGCTCGGGCATTATTGACCGGCGAACGCACCGCGCTTAACTTTATTCAACTGCTCAGTGCGGTGGCCAGCCGAACACGGCGCTATGTGGATGCAGTCTGCGCTAGCAACTGTAAAATTCTTGACACCCGTAAGACCATTCCCGGATTACGCCTGGCGCAAAAATATGCGGTGTTATGTGGCGGCGGTAAAAACCATCGAATTGGACTGTTTGATGCCGTACTGATTAAGGAGAACCATATCGCCTCTGCAGGTAGCATCGCCGCTGCGGTCTCCCAGGCACGAGAAAACGCCAGCAAATCGAACAATCAGGTGATGGTCGAGGTTGAAGTCGAAAGCCTCGAAGAGCTAACACTGGCAATTGCTGCCAGTGCTGATCGTATTTTGCTGGATAATTTCTCGCTCACCGACCTGAAAACAGCGGTTAAGACCAATTCAGGACGCAGCGAGCTCGAGGCCTCTGGAGGCATTACTCTGCAGACCATCGGCCCGATAGCCAATACCGGCGTCGATTTTATCTCAGTAGGTGAGCTCACCAAGACCATTGATGCGCTTGATTTATCAATGCGGCTTAAATAAACCAATAGAGGTTTAAACCCTGCGGAACCGAGCTAGCCCTGCATAAACCCACGAATCGCAAAAAATAGCAGCGCAGCCATCAGCCCAGAAGCGGGTACGGTCACGACCCAGGCGGTGCCAATTTTATATAGTGCTGAACGTTTAACCAACTGTTCTCGAAAGATTTTTTTCAGACTTTTACGCTCGGCTCGAGTCAGACGAGCCTGACTGGAATTATCTTTGAGCTGCTGCAACATCACCTGCTGACGTTCCAACGGTGCATCTTCAAATTCATGGAGGAAATCTTCAACAATCACCTGATCCTCGCCCTGATGATGCCGCTCGATTTCATGAATTGCCTGCGCGTAAGCTACTTTCAGATGTTCGCGTAGAAAACCAACCCCAAATACCGCTCCGACGGCAATATGGGTAGAAGAGACTGGTAACGCTAACTGACTAGCGACAATAACCGTTATGGCTGCCGCCATTGCAGTACAAAATGCGCGCATCTGATCCAGCTCGGTAATCTCACTGCCAACCGTGCGAATCAGCTTAGGACCATAGAGTGCTAGCCCCACTACAATCCCAGTAGCACCGATAATCATTACCCAGAGGGGAATGGCAGCCTTGGTTGCAATACCACCATGAAGCAGCGCGTCGTTTATTGCCGCCAGTGGCCCCACCGCATTAGCAACATCATTTGCCCCATGGGCGAAACTCAATAGTGCAGCGGCAAAAATAAGCGGCAGGGTAAATAATCGATTAATGGCTACCTTGTCATTATTCATACTCTTAGTAGCCCTGGCCACCAGTGGTCGCACCACGATGAAAACTGTCAGACCCACTAACAGTCCCACTCCGAGGGCGGTGAAAATATCCACCTTCCAGATTTTTTTAAAGCCTTTCAACATCAAATAGGCAGAGAACATCCACACCATCAACGCTACCAACAAAGGCACCACCCGCCGGGCTGCAGCCAGACGATCTTTTTTATAGGTGATGGTTCTTTTAATCAGGTATAAAAAGCCGGCAGCAATAAAACCGCCGAGCACCGGGGAGATCACCCAGCTGGCGACGATTGCGCCCATTTTTGGCCAATCAGCGATACCTAATCCGCCAGCTGCAATGCCCGCACCAAGCACGCCACCAACAATAGAGTGGGTCGTTGAAACCGGTGCTCCAAATGCGGTCGCCAGGTTCAACCAGATCGCACCAGAAAGCATCGCTGCCATCATCAGCCAGACGAAGGTATCGGAGTCAGCAATCAGTGCGGGATTAATAATGCCACTCTTGATAGTACCGACCACCTCGCCACCCGCAATCAGAGCGCCTGCCGACTCAAACAGGCCGGCAATGACAATCGCACCGCTGAGCTTTAACGCACCAGAGCCGACTGCAGGACCGACATTATTGGCAACGTCATTAGCGCCAATATTAATTGCCATGTAACCACCGATCATCGCAGCGATGATCAACATATAGCTACTGTCAAAGCCCACACCGACGGCGAAGATGATGCATACGATAAACAGCACCGCCACACTCAGACGCATCCACCGCCCCTGATCACCCCGTTCAAGATCTTGTTGTTGCATTATTTAAGGTATTACCTAACAGACTTCCGCTTCGGTTAAGGAAACTCTCCACCATTCCAAACAAGTAAAGATGAAAAGGCCATTTCTTATCAATAATTCAGAAGACCAACCGGTCAATCACGCTGGGCGATTTTCTAGCTGATGCTAGCCATTTTTGCAGGCGCTAGTATGCCCTGAGATTGGCCATCCGGAAGCTCTAACTTTGTTATTTTTTTGAACTAATCGATGTCAATTATTGGAACTAAAGGCGATGAAATTGCAACCTATTTTGGCGGCGAATTCCGACTCAGAAAAACTCACCTGGTTCAACGACAGGATAACTCTCTTGACTTGATTATCTACTGAAGTTAGTAAATAGAAAGGACAGCAGACATTAACTATCAACCAATCTTTAAGCGCTGTTGGCTGACAGATCAACCGCCTATACAGCTCATCATTTGCTCGGAAAGCCCTGTTAGTAACTGAAAATATAGCGCCGGTCCGGGTTCTATGTCTCGTCCCATCGGATCGAGCATGAGTAATCTTGCACTGCTACCGGATTGCCACTGTTCTAGTTGGTGTCGTGAAGCGCTGCTATCGGCTATCAAACAGCCCACCGCTGATGACTTCAGCTGCTGACGAAATTTCAGTAGCCGGCGTAACCCCGGCGGTTGTTCATTAAACAGATTCAACTCCGCTTTAGCCGTCAGACCATAGCGACTGAGTAAATAACGAAAGCTGTTGTGATAAGCCATGTATTCGCCATCAACCATTTCAAACCCTTGAGCAAGCTGATTATCAAGCTGTTTTAACTGAGTAATTAGCTCAGTTGCGTTGCTCCGATAGCGCAATCGACGGCCTGGATCAATAGTCATTAACTTATCGACCAGTTCATTGACGTAGCAGACGGCATTATCAATATCTAGCCAACCATGGGGATCAGTACCAGCCTGATCCGAGCCCATCGGCAGCGCTCGCTGGCCCTGGCAAAGTTGAGAACTCCAGTGATCAACAGCAATGATCTGTTTTTGTAACACAACCGATATTGGGCTCTCGATTTGAACACCTGACCAAACCAGTAGATCTGCTTGTGCCATTTGACGTAACTGCGAAGGCTTCAACGCGGTGTGGTGATGAGATGTCTGGGAGCCAAACAACAGAACGGGTGTCGCATTCTGGCCCATGATTGACCAGACCAAAGAATGTAAAGGTGGGTTGGTAACAACAATCTGTGGCCAGTGGTCCTGGGCAATCTGGTCCTGTCGCTTATTGGCTTGCTCAGTCAGCGGTGATAACTCACTACTCATATTTTCTTCATGCGACTGATGCGGCTGGCCGATGGCTGCACCGCCGATCATCACAGCCAGACCAAACATGGTTTTAAAAAACTGCAAACTTAGCTACCTCAATTACTCAACTATTAATCGATAACGTAATATTATAACATTTCAAATTCAACTTCTGATTGCTTCCATTGTCAGCGTCGGAGTCAAGAAACAGTCAAGAAACAGCCAAGGAACAGCCAATGACGGACCAATCATTACCTGACGAGACACCAGAATCCTTTCAGGTTGACCCATTTGGGACCAAACCACATAACCACAACCATTGCCGAACCGAAGCGCTAATGACTGCCGAGCGTATTTGTGCCGACCAGGGTGCTCGCTTGACTCCCCTGAGGCGCCAGGTACTTGCTCTGGTGTGGAACTCACATACGCCGGTTAAGGCCTATGACCTGCTAAATCAGTTACAAAAAGACCATCCCAATGCCGCTCCAACCACGGTTTATCGCGCCCTGGATTTTTTATTAGAGCGAAGACTCATCCATAGACTTCAATCTTTGAATGCCTTCATCGGCTGCGGCGTCCCCGGAGACCTGCATCAAGGACAATTTTTAATTTGCAGGGTTTGCGGTGCGGTCGCTGAACTACCACTGAACCAACGTAATGAACAGATTGACCGCCGAGCAGACCAGTTGGGGTTCCAAATTGAAGTCGAAACTATCGAGATTACTGGCGTCTGCAGTCATTGCCAGACCCTCTCCAATTAAGGAACTCAATTGATCCCGCTACTATCTCTTAACCAGGTTGCTGTCATCAGCGCCACTGGAAACCAACTGTTAGCCGATGTAGACCTGTCTATCGATCCCAAACAGATTGTCTCCATAATTGGGCCCGATGGCGCCGGAAAATCGACGCTGATAAGAGTGATGGCCGGCCTTCAGAACACAACTTCAGGTATCGTTGAACGTCAGCCCGATTTGCGCCTGGGTTATGTACCACAACAGCTAACCATCCCTAAAAACCTGCCCCTAACGACCCAACAGTTTCTGCAATTGAATCGGCCTGCGAAAAACCAGCCGATGGAAACGACTAACTCGAAAAACCCTGATCCGTTAGCTATCAACGCGCTCAGGTCGCGACCCTTACAGGCGCTTTCTGGGGGGGAGATGCGGCGCGTATTATTGGCCAGAGCCCTGGCCGGCAGCCCTCAATTACTGCTGCTGGATGAGCCCACCGCGGGGGTAGATTTAATCGGCCAGGTCGAGTTCTATCAATTACTCGCCTCGATTAGAGACCAATATAATTGCGCTATCGTCATCGTTTCCCATGACCTGCATTTTGTGATGTCGGCTACCGACCGGGTACTGTGCCTGGATCAGGGCCTGGTCTGCTGCCATGGTGCCCCCGAGGAGGTTAGCGAACATCCGGAGTATCAGGCTCTGTTTGGAGAGGGCACTGAAAAAGCCTTTGCGGTTTTTTCCCATGCCATGGGTGGTCATCAACATGCCCACGTCCATAGTCACGCACACGGCGATGATCACATCGAAGCCGGTGAATCAGTCCATGGATGAACTCATCGTCAAAGCCTTACTCGGTGGCAGT
Source organism: Immundisolibacteraceae bacterium (assembly GCA_016763355.1). Taxonomy (GTDB): domain Bacteria; phylum Pseudomonadota; class Gammaproteobacteria; order Immundisolibacterales; family Immundisolibacteraceae; genus QNFC01. The sequence continues at coordinate 6,393 of JAESTY010000006.1, read as the reverse complement.
CTGATCGCTCTGTTCAGCGGCCCAATGGGCTGCTTTGTGGTCTGGCGACAACTGGCCTATTTTGGTGATGCGCTCGCGCATTCGGCCCTGCTAGGTGTCGCCCTGAGCCTGGCGACAGAGTTGCCGGTCACGCTGGCGATTGCGTTCACGGCCGCAGCACTGGCTTTAATGCTGTTGAAACTACGCCGAGGTCAACAGTTGGCCGATGACACCCTGCTCGGCATTTTGTCCCATGGAGCCCTCGCGCTGGGGCTGGTAGTGCTGGCGCTAATTGAACCGACCAACATGAACTGGATGGATTACCTGTTTGGCGACATTCTGGCCTTAAGCTGGGTCGATATCGGCACCGCCGCTGCCATGGCCACCGTAGCACTAGCAATCCTTGCATGGCATTGGCAGCCACTGGTACTAATAGCCGTCGATCAGGACCTGGCTAGTGTCGAAGGCATCTCGGTACCCCGTATGGAACTATTATTCATGCTACTACTGGCACTGGTGATTGCGCTGGCAATCAAAATTGTCGGCGTGCTGTTAATTACCGCCATGCTGATTATTCCAGCGGCCACTGCACGAATTTTTTCCCGTGGCCCAACCCAGATGGCACTGCTGGCGGCTTTAATTGGTGTGGTCTCGGTCTGCGGAGGGGTTGCTGGTGCCTTTCAGTGGGACTTACCGACTGGACCTGCGATCGTGGTCACTGCACTACTACTGTTTCTGTTAACGACACTAACCAACAAACCGGTTGGCCGAATTTAATATCATCAATGAACTGAGGCTGGCGGAAGAAAACCAGCGCATCCAGTATTAGCCTCGCAGATCGCTTTTTGCGCCTGTATTGTCACCCCCTGTATCTAGAGTCCATAAAAAACCCCCATAAATTCACATTTATGGGGGTTTCTATTTGATCTGGAATTGGCCTGGAATTGGCTTGGGCTCTAGCAGCATCTACCTAATAGCTAAAACTCACCAGACTGAATCTGGACGATCAACCGATCATCCTCTAATCACTGTTACGCAGCATTTCAGCCATGCGCTCAAATGCCGGTGTCAGCATGTCGCGATATTTCGGCTTGATGTCGATATCGACCATGGCCTGTTTCATACAATTCATCCACTGCTCTCTAGCCGCCACGTCGATTTTGAAAGGCCTGTGGGTACCGGTTAAACAGGCGCTACCGTGGCGTTCAATAAACAGCGCAGGCCCGCCCAGCCAGCCTGAAAGAAACTCAAACAGACTCAAGCGCATCGGCGATAAATCTTCCTTATGCATGTCGCGGATCGGCTTTGCCGATTCATCACTATCCATGATGTCGTAAAACCGATTCACCAGGTTTTTGATTCCCTGCTCGCCGCCCAACCAGGCATACAGACTATCGCCAGTTGTTGCCTCAGTTTGCTGTTCTTCAAGCGCATCCGTTGTCATCGAAGACCTATTCCAAAAGGACGTTTCTCATCCATGTTTAAAATCAATGATTAGATTGATAGGACAACCTCACCGACGCTGACACAGACACAGACACAGACACAGACACAGACACAGACATTTGTATGAAAACTGGGACTATTCTATAGAGCCTAAAGGCAATAAAAACTCGGACAATTTTTCAACTAAACTGACCCAGGTCAGCCATTTTGACCTTAAGGCAGGTCTTTAATCTGCAGACCTGTTAGACGAAGCAGGCAACCTGACCAGTGTGAGCCAAAACTGCTCTAATACCTGAATAGCATCAAGAAAACTGTCTAGTTCTACTGGCTTGGTCAGGTAACAGTTGGCACTTAACTCATAAGACGTGAGGATATCTTTATCTGAATCGGAAGTTGTCAGCACGACCACCGGGATCGTTTTAAGAGAGGCATCTTGCTTAATCTCAGCTAGCACTTCGCGCCCATCCTTGCGGGGTAAATTAAGATCCAGCAGGATGATTCCGGGCCTTGGCGCATCTTTATACTGGCCCTGTTTGTACAAAAATTCCATCGCCTTTTCGCCATCGTCAACGATATGCAGAGTGTTGGTGATTTTACCCATTTTAAAGGCTTCCCGAGTCAAATCCTGATCGCCAGGATTATCTTCGACCAGTAACACATCTATAGCACCTCCGCCCCTGCGGCGCTCCCGTCGCTCCGTCATCGCTAATGTCATCGTCAATTTCCTCAATCGCACTAAATGCTATCAGAAGTTTGTTTGTTTCTATCGTCACTAAGCTGTTGATCAAGATCTTCAATTGCCTCAATTTCACTAACTGAAGCCACAATAAAAAAGAACTGAGTGCCCTCTCCAGGTATAGACGTTAGCCAGATTCGGCCGCCGTGATGCTCCACAATTCGTTTACAAATTGCCAGGCCGATGCCAGTTCCTGAGTATTCGCTACGACCATGAAGCCGCTGAAAAATCGTAAAAATTTTGACAAAAAAACGATCCTCAATACCAATACCATTGTCGCTGACCTGGATTCTCCAATTGTCACCGTCCCGCTCGGCCGAAACATGAATATTGGGCGCTCGCTCAGCGTCACAATATTTCATCCCGTTGCTAATCAAATTCACCAATAATTGGAGTAGCTGGTTGAAATCACCCATTATTTTCGGCAATGGATCAAAGGTAACCACCGCGTTTTGCTCATCAATAAAACTGCCCAGATCATGCAAAACGGATCGCATGACTTCATCCAGCTCGATCGGCATCAACTCCTCTGCCTCACTGGCGACCCGAGAGTAGGAAAGCAGGTCCTGAATCAAAACTTTCATTCGGTTACTACCTTCAACCGCATAGTCGATCCATTTATCTGCCTGCTCGTCCAGTTCATCGCTATAGCGACGCCTGATCAACTGCAGATAACTATTAATCATCCGCAAGGGTTCCTGCAGGTCATGAGACGCCACATAGGCAAACTGTTCTAACTCAGTATTGGAACGTTCCAACGCTGCGGCATAGGCCGCCTTTTCGCGTTGATCCCGGCGCTCTTCGGTAACATCCCGAACCAGGCCAGCAATTAAACCTTTACCGTCAAGAACAAAGGGTGAAACAGTGATATTAAGCTCTACTTCACCGCCGTCAGCCCGCAGTCCGGTCAATACACGGCCTCCTCCCATCTCGGTAGCAGCGGAACCCGGCTCGGCTTTATAACCACCGACATATTGGGGGTGAATGTCTCGAATCCCACGCGGCATTAGTATGGTTAGCTGCTGACCAATTACTCGCTCTGCTGCATAACCAAAAATAGATTCAGCTGCCGGATTAAAAGCCTCTATTTCACCCTGTCGATTGATCACGATATAGCCTTCACGCATCTCAGTGACCATCGCCCGATAGAGTGATTCACTGTGAGACAAATCAACCGTCGCCTGCTTTAACTCGGCAGTGCGCTTATCGACTTCCCGTTCCAGACTCTGATGCAGGTCTAGCTGGCGCAAGAATGTTCGCTGCCTGGCAATCACCCGCCCACACATCATCCCTGTCACTAACAAACCAGCTATCAACAACCCGATTGCAGCACCCGACCGCTGGCTGTCTAAAAAGCCTGCAGTTGCTCGGGTCACAACCAGCCATTGACGACCGACCACTTCGATCTGAATGCTCCGATAAAGGCCTGTGCTGATACTGCCGAGCGAAATTCGCTCAGGGCTACTTCCATCATCAGAGCGACCAGTGAGCGCAGCAGAGCCACGGTTGGTAACCAAAAATTGCGCGCCTTGATCAGCAGACTGATCGAACAGAAATACTTCATGGCTGTTTTTATTCAGGTATCCCAACGATTGCCGCAGTAAATCCCCGATCCTGAAGACCCCGAGCGCGAAGCCCTCGAAATCAGCAGCGGGCCCATTGTCTGTTGACAAAGAACTAAATTCCTCAGCCTGGCGATAAACGGGCCAAAACACCAGGACAGCCTCTGGTTCAGTACCTTCCTGAACCAACGTAATCTTAGCTGTCATCAATGGGGTTCGTGTCTGCATTGACTGACTTAAGGTTTTCAAACGAACCGGATTCGAGGCTAGATCAAAACCCAATGCCGCTTCGTTTCCCGTAGCTGGTTCGACGAAATAGACTGGAAAATAGTCGGTATTAACCGAGCGACGAACCAGCTCCCCTCGGGGCGAATGTTCTGTAAACTCAAAATTAACCAGGCCATCGGCAACCCCAGCGGCTTCGAATTCTGACCGACGATCATCCGTCACTCGAGGTATCCACTCAAGGGCCTGCACTGATTGAGAGTCGGCAACCAGCGCGCGACTAAATTCGGCGAATGCTGCTCGACTCACCAACTCAGAACCGTGATAAAAAGCCTCGATAGCCCGAAGATGATTAGCCACATCATCCACACTCCGACTCACCGACGCGGCTATGTTTTGGGCATCGGCTGCAAAGCTGGCATCAATCCGTTGTTGCTCAACCGAATCAGCAATAAAAAACCCACTCAGTGATAACAACAAACCGATAGCAGCAACCGGAAACAATACTCTCATCCGCGGAGCATCAGTGGCTTTTAGAGATGATTCCTGCGGGTCCAGGTCAACCAAGATCGCTACCTGAATGTAAACGCTCTTTAAGCAACTTTTGCACCCAGTCCCTCACCGAATAGCCTGTTGCTGGTTAGGTTTGATGGCAACCATCAACGGCGATGAAAGCTCCTCTACCGCAACCGGGCCACCAAATAATTCACCCTGGAATCGCTGGCAGCCCTGCTGCATAAGAAACGCCAGCTGGGCGTCATTGCTGACTCCCTGAGCAACCACCTCCCATCCAAGCCCCTTCGCCAGCAAGAGCAACCCGGACAACACCCAGGTACGATCCTGATTGCTCGGAACCTGGGTGATTAACTTCGGATCAATTTTAACTCGATTAAAAGGGAACTCACTCAAACGCCCGAGTGCTGCACTGCCGGCACCAAAGCCGTCCAAACAGACGGAGACACCGAGTGACCTTAAATCGATCATGGTTTGCAGAACAATGGGCCTGACATCGACGGTCACTGCCTCAACGACTTCGACCTCTAACTTATCTGCTGCCAAATCGGTATCAGCCAATACTCTTTTTACCCGTTCTACAAAACCCATGGTTGCAAGTTGCAAAGCCGAAACATTAACTGTTACCACCAATTCAGAATCTGAATTCTCCTGCCAGCGCCGACAATCCCGGCAAGCACGCGTCAATAGCCATTCGCCAAACTCATGAATCCTGCCGGTGCGTTCCAGCACAGGTAAAAACTTACTCTGGAGAATCTCTTGCTGGCCCGGTTTTGGCAACCACCTCGGTAGAGCATCGATAGCAATAATGCGATGTTCCGGAAGGTTCACCACTGGCTCGTATAAAACCTCAAACTCATCGTTGGCTAAGGCTTGTTCAAGTGCGGCCTCGAGCTCAGATGACTCGTTCATTTCCGCATTCATTTTCTCGGTAAAAAACTCAACCGTATTGCGACCACGCATTTTTGCCCGATACATGGCTGTATCTGCATTTCGAAGCAAGACCATGGCTTCATTACCGGCCTCTGGAAAGGTCGCTATGCCAATACTCGGGGTCACCATCACTTCTATTCCATCAAGCCAAAACGGTTTTCGTAATGCTGCCAGCACCTTGTCTGCAACGTTGCTAGCATCGGTTCCGTTGGACAGGTCCTCAACTAGCATGGTGAACTCTTCTCCACCAATGCGGGCAACAAGATCTATAGTTCGAACGCAACTCTGCAGGCGTTTACCGACTTCGCACAGCAGTTGATCGCCGGCTGAATGACCCAGGGTATCGTTAACATTTTTAAAATGATCCAGATCCATAAACAATACGGCTAGCTGCTGGCCGTTACGTCGAGCTCGCTCGAGCGAATGTTCTAACAGACTAAAAAAATAAGCTCGGTTAGTGAGGCCGGTAACAATATCGAAACGAGCCGCTTTAAGCAGGTCGCCTTCGGCTCGCTTCCGCTCAATCGCATAACGGTGAACCCGTTGCAGTAACTCAGGACTGAACTCACCTTTGGTCAGGTAATCCTGTGCACCATTCTCTATAGCGCGCATAGCCTGGCGCTGATCTGCCAGGCCTGTAAGCATGACAATCGGTATATTAGGTGCAGCGGCGACCACACTGGTTAAGCCATCTAGGTCGACCGCATCAGGTAAACCCAGATCGAGAAATATCATTGATGGAGGACGATAATCGGGTTCGGTTGAGTCCAGTGCTTTCAACGCTGCTTTTATGGACTCAGCATTGATAACCGGCACCCTAATTCCCGCCTTCTTCAGCAGTATTCGAGTCAGCTCGGCGTCATCGGGATTATCTTCAACTAGAAGTATCGGATCAGCCAGTTGAACCTCGTCGGTCATAAAGTGCCACCGATTAGCACTTCGACCACCGCGCTAAAAACAAACCCAGATTGTTGAAGATTACTTGAACCTGGAGCCACG
>JAESTY010000044.1 GCA_016763355.1 Immundisolibacteraceae bacterium | reverse complement strand
GGATTCGGTTGTGCACGGCGCTCAGGCTATCTATGGCACCCTCGAGGTGATCATGTATGGCTCAGAGCGTGAAAAAATGTACAAAATTATGGAATTTGCCAAGCAGGGCAAAATGGACGCCGCAGTGCCAATTTTCAAAGAACTGGAACCATTGCGTGATCTGCTAGGTGAAGTCTTCATGGCGCCGCTGTTTGGTCGTAACGTCTATAACCTGGCGCCGATCAAATACTGGATGGAACTGTTGGGCTACAAAATGGGCGTTTGTCGTCCGCCGCTGGCTGCTCGTGCCAACGATCAGGATAAAGCCCGTATTGCCGAAGTATTGCTGGCTCAGGGTGTGATCACCGATGCGGATGTTGCTCGCGTCGGCTAAACATCACCGATAAATCGTGATCTAAAAAAGCCCAGCCAATGATTGGCCGGGCTTTTTTGTGCCAAAAATTTGGGTGCGTATATAAATTTAAGGTGGGGTTTGATCTCAGTCGGCAGTGATTAGTGGATTTTCTGCAGGATACCGTCCAGTTCTTCGAGGCTGTTGTAGCTGACGACCAGTTTTCCGGTCCCTTTGCTGGTGTGTTGTAACTTAACTTTGGCACCTAGGCGCTCACCCAGGTCCTGTTCTAGCTGGTTGATATTAGGATCGGTCGCCGCTTTTTTAGCGCTTTTTTTTGTTTCGCCAGTTAAAGATTTTTTCACTAGTGTTTCGGTCTGTCGAACTGACAGGCGCTCTTTTACGACCTTATTAGCCAGGTTTAACTGTTTGTTCTGATCAGCACCGAGCAGCGCTCGAGCATGTCCCATTTCAAGTTTGCCTGCTTCGACCAGTTCGGTGTCGGCGGGCAGTAATGCGAGCAGTCTGAGTAGATTGGTGACCGCGGTTCGTGAGCGACCGACTTGTTCGGCAACCTGCTGATGGGTCATTTCAAATTCGTTGAGTAGCCGTTGCAGGGCGTTGGCCTCATCAATCGGATTAAGTTGTTGGCGTTGGATGTTTTCAATCAGTGCCATTGCCATGGCATCGCCATCACTGACATCCCGAATGACCGCAGGAATTTTATGCAGCTGGGCTAGTTGGGCGGCGCGCCAGCGACGTTCACCGGCGATAATCTCGAAGCTGTTTTTACCTGAAGGGCGCACCACAATCGGCTGAATAATGCCTTTGGCTTTGATCGAGGCGGCCAGCGAGTCGAGTTGCTCCTGGTCAAACCGGGTGCGGGGCTGAAACGCAGAGCGCTGGATCTGCTCGATTGGAAGTTCTTGCAGACGATCGCCATCACGGGGCACGTTGCTGGAGATGTTGGCGGCGGTGGTGCTGCTGAGCAGGCTGTCGAGGCCGCGACCCAGGCCGCGCTTGCGATTTGCCATGAAGAAGTTCCTTGGTAATACCGGCTAGTGAGGTAATACGAATGAGTAAATTATTGTTTTAGATCGGGTTATAAATTGTATGGACCCTGGTTCAGGCAACTGCTGGTTCAGTGCTGTCCAGTGCCCGATGACGCCGAATAAATTCACCAGCCAGCGCCAGGTAAGCTGTGGCACCCTTACTGCGGCGGTCGTAATCGAAGATTGCCTGGCCATAACTGGGCGCTTCTGCAAGGCGCACATTACGGGGTATGACCGAGCGATAAAGTTTATCGCCAAAATGTTTGCTGAGCTGGTCAGAAACATCCCTGGCCAGCCGGCTGCGGGGGTCGAACATGGTCCGCAGCAGTCCTTCCAGTCTTAATTCTGGATTTGCCGAATGACTGATGGCATCGATGGTTTCCACCAGGTCTGAGAGGCCTTCAAGGGCGAAATACTCACATTGCATTGGGATTAGCACGGTTTTGGCCGCTACCAGGGCGTTCACGGTGAGCATGTCCAGTGAAGGTGGGCAATCGATTAGTATGTAATCGTAGTTACCGAGTACCGGCTCTAGTTGTCTGCGTAGCTGAAATTCCCGGTCGTCTTTGTGTAGCAGGGCGACCTTGGCGGCGGTTAAATTGGCATTCGCCGGTAGCAGGTCATATTTAGTTTGGCCCGCATTAACCACGGCTTCCTCGATACTGTTTTCACCGAGCAACACTTCAAGCACGGTCAGATCAAGGTCGTGTTTATCAACACCGCTACCCATGGTGGCATTGCCCTGTGCGTCCATATCAATGAGCAAAACCCGTTTGCGGGTCGCCGCCAGAGATGCGGCCAGGTTAATGCTGGTGGTGGTTTTACCCACGCCGCCTTTCTGGTTTGCAATCGCAATTATGCGCGTCATCACTGCCCCTCTGATTGTTGGGGACAAATAGTAACCAAATGACGGGCCCTAGCGATACCCGGTACGGTCAAAGGTTCGCAACTAATCACTTGCCAGGTCGGTGGCAAGTCAGCAATTTCTTCAGTGGGGAGATGACCTTTCATCGCCAGTAATTGCCCGGTGGGTCGAATCAGTGATCCAGCCTGTTCGGCGAATTGTGCCAATGACGTGTAGGCGCGGCAGATCACGCTATAAAAAAGCTGTTCTGGCTGGTATTGCTCGGTGCGCTGATGAACCACCTGGCAGTTTTTAAGTTGCAGATGGCCGATGGCGTGCTGCACGAAACGGGTCTTTTTCTGATTGCTATCGAGCAGAGTGATGGATCGGTCTGGTTCGCAAATCGCGATTGCCAGCCCTGGGAACCCCGCGCCACAACCCACATCAAGCAAGCTGCCTGGGGGTAATAAATGGCAGACCGAGAGACTATCGAGCAGGTGGCCACTGATCATCGCCTCGGGTTTGCGGATCGCGGTGAGGTTGTAGGTTTGGTTCCACTGTTGCAGCAGTTCGATCAGGGATAACAATTGCTGTTGCTGGTCATCGGTAACCGTCAGACCTAAGTCAGAAATGCCATTAGCAAGCTGAGTTTCGAGTGCGGAATTTGCCATTGGGTTTACTTATAAATTGTTGCACATTTGGGGTTAGGCGGCTGCTTTGGTAGAGAGCCTCTTTAGTAATCCCAGCTTTTTCATGTGTACCAGTAAAATAGAAATGGTCACCGGGGTCATACCGGGGATTCGAGAGGCGTGGCCGATGGTGGTGGGCCGTGTCTGGCTGAGTTTCAGGCGCATTTCGTTGGATAAACTGGGCACGTTATCGTAATCAAGGTCATCTGGAATGGGCTGCTTCTGATTGCGTGCCTGCTTGTCGATATCGTCGAGCTGGCGTTGCAGGTAGCCAGAGTATTTCACCTGAATCTCTACTTGCTGAGCCGCCTGGCCAGGCGGCAGCGGTTCACCGGCGGCATCGATTTTATGGAGTTCATGGTACTTGACACCGGGACGGCGCAACAGATCGTAGAGGGTGTTATTCCGGCTGAGGGGGCCATCGAACAGGGTTTCGGCTACCTCGGGTTCAACCTGCGCAGGGTGGATGTTGGTTTTTTTGAGCCGTTCTAATTCGTTATTAACGGCGTGCCGTTTTTCAGAAAACACCTGCCAACGTTGATCGTCAACCAGTCCTAGATTACGACCAATCTCGGTGAGTCTCAGGTCGGCATTGTCTTCGCGTAGCAGTAGCCGATATTCGGCGCGGGATGTGAACATTCGATAGGGCTCCTGGGTGCCCTGAGTAATCAGGTCATCGACCAGCACGCCGATGTAGGCCTGGTCACGGCCCGGACTCCAGGTTTCGATATCCAGTGCCTGGGCGGCGGCGTTGATGCCCGCGAGCAATCCCTGGGCGGCGGCTTCTTCAT
>JAESTY010000043.1 GCA_016763355.1 Immundisolibacteraceae bacterium | reverse complement strand
TTGACAGATTAGGTTTTTAGTACTTCCTGTGACTATTTTTTTGTTTTAGCATAAGTGTTATATTGGTGTTTATCATATTTGTATCATGGAAAACATTCTTTTGATATCGGTGCGGCTGACCTGACGACCGAGAATATCGTAGGCCAGGGTCACGGTCTGGTTCAGAGCATCGGTCTGGGCTTTGAGCTCACCCAGGGCGTTGTAGGTGTAGCTCCACTGACCCATGCTCGGATCATCCATGGAGACCTTACGACCCCGAATGTCATAGACGATGCTGACCGTGTTACCGGCATCGTCGGTGGTGGTGGTTAAATTGCCGTAGGCATCATAGCCATACAGGTTCATGCCGCCGGTGGCGTCGGTGACGCTGACCAGCTGGCCCTGGCTGTTAACCAGCCGGGTGGTCTGCTGACCGAGGGCATTGGTGATGGTGGTCTCAAAGCCGTTATAGGCGGTGCTCTGTGAGGTGCCATCGACGTTAGTTTCAAGGGTTACCCGGTGCCGGGCATCATATTCGCGGGTCGAGTAGAGCGGGCTAGCGCCGGCGAAGTGGGGTTCGCTCTGGCTACTGAGCTGTCCCAGGGTGTTGTAAAAGCTATCGACATAGATCGCCTGGCCATCCAGGCCGACGCTTTCGCTGCGCAGTTCACGACCCAGCAGGTCGCTGTATTGACTGCTGGCAGGGCTGCCGGTACTGACACTGCTGACCGCGAAGCGGGCATTGGTGGGGGTACCCGGCAGGCAGTTAGTGGTATTGGTGCAATTGTCATGATAGGTGATGGCGGTGGTGGTGCCATCGGCCCGGGTTTCGAGGGTTTTACGACCCAGCTGATCATATTGCCAGCTGGTGGTCAGGCCATTAGGGCCGGTCATGGTCAGCAGCTGACCGAATTCGGCAGCGTGGCTGCGGGTTTCGCTGTGACCTAATGCATTGGTGAGCTGGACTGGATAACGGCCTTCGGCGTCATAAGTAATGCTGCTGGTGCGGGCGGTGAAGGCAGCACTGCCGCTGGCACCACTGCTGACCGTGGTGCTGGTGCGATTACCGTAGCCATCGAGGGTATAGCTGGTGACCAGTTCGAACTGGCTGCCGGGCTCGATCATCTCTTTACTGAGCAGACCATTGGCGTCGTACTCGAAGCTGGAGGTACGACTGATGTCGACCGTATTGGGCGCGCTTTTGGTGACGCTGGACTGGGACAACCGGCCCAGATGCCAGTCGGTGGTGTTATTGGTGAATTGATTAACGTTATGGGTAGTAAAACCATCGCTGGTGGTAACCAGCTGATCGGTGAGGTTACCGTAGTCATCGTACTGACTGGTTTGGGTGACCTCGTTGACCTGGCAGTTACCCAATACGCCGGGCAGCTCATAGCTGGCGTCCAGGCTTTGGGCGATAAACGGAAAGTGGGTTTTATTGGTGTTTAGATTGAGACTGTCGAGGGTGAAGGAGGCGAATTTACGCAGGCTGCCGTCACTGGCCCAGGTGCCGCTGTTTTTGACCATGCCGATATAGGGAAAGGCCTGGCGATAGCCGGTCTGCTCGTAGTCACCAGTCGCCACATCGGAGCGCTTGAGGTATTCAAAGCCTAAAAAGCCACGACCGGTGAGATCGATTCGGCCGTTGTAATAGTGGTAGGTGGCGCGCTGGGTTTGGCCCGGGGCGCTGGTGATATCGTCATGGTGGACCATGTCGGCGGCACCGATCGCCTCGACGGTGGGATAGCTGGCTGCGGTGCCTTTGGTGTAGACCGCCGGGTCGTTCATTTTGGCGTAAGTAACTTCACTGACCACGCCAGCGCCATCGGTGAAGGTGCCGATGCGCTCACTGGTGCCGGTACGGCCGTAATAGGCGGTGGTGCCGGTAGATTTAACCCGTAGCAGGTCGGTGGTGCCGTCGCCGTTATAGTCACCGGCATGGTAGTCGGTGCTGGTTTTGTTTAGGCCGGCGCGGGTTACACAGTTATTGCCGGTGGTGATGCCGGGGCCCAGGCAAAGATCTCCATTGCTAGCGCCGGCACGAAACAGATCGGTGAAACCGTCGCCGTTGAAGTCACCGGCTGTGTAGTCGAAAAGGTTGTCCAGATTGTTGGTTCAGATCCCTACGTTGACCTCGGTGCAAATGTTTTGATCTGCGCTGGTACAGAACAAAAGAGCGCCAGTCGCTCCATATTTAAAAAGATCATATGCGGTAATTAGAAAGTCGGATTGGCCATCTCCATCAAAATCTCCAACAAGGGGGGTGTAGATTGAATCTGGCGGGCTCCATGGGGCCGTGTCAGAGGTAAAAAAACCTTTGATTGTTGAGGAGGTGGTGAGCGGCCCATAAATTGCTTTGATATGATGATTAGAAACAGATATCCATTCGTCGCCGCTTCCCGTTTTTTCTGTAACTAGTAGGTCTGCGAGCCCGTCGCCATTAAAATCACCGACTGAAAAAGAAGCCTTAACATATGGGTTCACGCTGTTTGGTAAGGGCGGTATGGCAGCGTTAAATGTGACACAGCCGGATGAGCTGTTTTCTACATTGGTGCATAAATAGCTTGCGGTGAGAACACTCCCCGGCATGTTAATCAGTACTAAATCAGTCTTACCATCGCCGTTAAAATCGGCTGGAATAATGTCGGAATATGTAGTTTTCCAATTACTGCTGTGCACCTGGTTACAGTTATCACCACTGGCGATGCCTGGGCCAAGGCAGAGCCGGCTATGATTGGTGCCGATCTGATAAAGATCGGTAATACCATCACCGTTATAGTCACCCGGGTAGATGTCGTAATTAGTTAACCAGTTGCCATCATCATTGATTTTGGTACAGCTGGTGATGCCCGGGCCGGGACAGAAATAAGTGTCTTTAATAGAGCTGTCACCCGCGCGAATAAAATCCTCAATACCGTCGCCGTTATAATCACCACCGATTAGGGCGTACTTGGTCTTCCAATCGCCGGTGGGAATGTTTACGGCCGTATTGTTGCTATCAAAACCGGCGCTACCGGCCAGCCAGTCGAAAGTCGCGGCAGGTAGGCAGTTGCCAGCCTGATCGCATTCGGTGATGGACGCGACCTGACTGCGAGCGCTGCTCAGCGCGCTGGTGGTGTAGCTGACCTGATAATCTTTAATGCCGATATAGCTACCGCCACCGACGGCTTTGGTATAAGTCTTAACGTTGGTGAGGCGTTGGGTGATTTTGACCGGGTGGCGGCCGACATATTGGGTGACGATGTCGGGTCGGGTTTCATATTCAAATAGCACGCGGGCGGGCGCGGTATCACCGCTCTGGCTCGGTTCATAGGTGTAACGAATGTCCCGCAGGCGGTACTCGCCGTTGGCGTTGTTCTCGGTATAGCGATACTCCATGCGGTTATTACCGGTGGAGTCGTCCATCACTGAAAGGGTCCAGACCAATACCTCTGAGCTGCCACTGGCTTCAATACGGGAATCACTGGTGCTGCCATACCAGCGGGTTAAACCAGCTTTGGTCTGGACTTTGAAATAGGCGGGCATGTTGCCGGCAGCACTGATGGCGGTGATGCGCGAGAAACTATCGAGTTCGGTGTGGTATTCACTGCCGGCTGCGCCATAGGTGCCGCTGATCAGGATTAGGCGCTGGCCATCTAGGCAGAGCTTGTCATTGCTGTCGAAATCGATTGGATCGATCAGGCCGTTGTCAATAATCGGATTGGTGCCGCAGCGGCTGATACTGGATTGGCCGCCGATACCCCAGCCCAGGCCCATGGTGCTGTTGCCGGTGCCACCGCTGTAACTTTGTTGGTCAAGAGCGTTAGAAGGAAGGAAACTAACTTTTGCTCAGTATTACTATTTGGACGCCGGTTTATTAACTATGGTGAGCGCCTTAATTGCACGGAGAGTCTGGGTATTTGATTTTTTTAAGTTGGCGAACAAAACGTCGGTTATTTAGACCGCTAGTGCATTAGCAATTCACTACTAAATTTGTATCTCGTAGAACCAGAGTTTGCTGCTAATGGTCCTGTTCTAAACAGGAGGATGGTGCCTTGTTGGTCTTGAGTAGATTAGTTATAAAAATTAAGCGGACAGGTATCGAAGGTTTGTTTTAACGGGCCACTGAGAACTTATCCCATGGCCAGGCATTTACTGGCCAGGGGTTATGGAATAGTTCCACTGCGACTGAAATTTCTACCAGCGATAGCGACATCTGTAACAGCTGTTGCTCAGTAGCAGCCATCTCTTCCAGTTTGAACTGGTTCAGGTACTGAACCACATCATCAAGTATGGGTTTCATGGTCCTGTAAAAAGATTGCAATTCGTCCTGAGAACTATTCATACGCATGATGCGCCGGTCTTTCTCCGAGTCGATGGCCCACTTTTCGGCAAATGGAGTTAACGCAGAAAACTGCTCCGGCAGTGCAATGCTCATGTCGCTAACCATTCGTTGATGGTCCACATCTGGTGACGGACAGCTATCTCCAGGTCGCTGACCATGATCGATTTTAATGCTCCAGACTCCATCATTTGCTGGGTATCTTCGAGGGTACTGAAATCCTCAAGAACTGCGTCACGTAGCAGCACTTTGGTGTGTTCCTGGGCCAGCAGGGCACCGGCGTTTTCGGCCTTGCTCTGGTAAATATCCATCACCCAACGGGTTTCGTTTTCGCTGATTGGCCAGAAGTTGTAGGTGAAGTACCAACCGGGGCCGACATCACAGAAAAAGTTCGGGA